>NZ_JAGGRD010000006.1:0-166797 GCF_018613005.1 Paenibacillus sp. ISL-20 | reverse complement strand
ACAAACTATTTTACAGACTCTCTCATCCTGATTCAGACTGTTCCCTAACTCCACTTCTCATATGTCCTGGTCTCTCCGAAACAGCAGAAGAGTATCAAGATTTACTTGAATACCTAATGCCGAGAAGATGTATCGTGTTATCTTTTCGAGGGAGAGGCCAAAGTGGCACCCCGCCGAATGGTTATGATTTGAAAGACCATGTTACTGATATCGAATCCGTAGTGAAAAGCACGGGGATAACCCCTTTTCATTTATACGCCTTTTCAAGAGGTGTGTCTTACGCTTTGGAATATACCAGATTACATCCTGATCAAATTGGCAAAAATGATGATCTTGGACTATCCGCCTGAGCACAAAGCGATGCACATGGATTGGTCTAAAGACTATATTGAAAATTATTTAGTACCCTTCAACCGTTTGTCTCATATCCGCCCGGAAGCGGTTATGGGAATTCAACGAGAATCGATACAAAGATCCATAAAGTTTAGTTCAGAAAAGCCCGTACTTGTTATGAGAGGGTTACTGGAAGGCTCTTTGATATCTAATGAGGAATTGGAAGAATATAAAGAACAGTTTTCTAATCTGCATATAACTGAACTAAAGAATAGCGGACATGACGTTCGAAGCACGGAAAAATCAAAGATATATAAAATTATAAAAGAATTTGTAGAATAATCGGGGAATGAACTCCCGTATATTCATACTCATCGTTGCCATTATACTGATCGGTCCATCGGAGACATTTCGAGGGATCTGAGTCAGCGGGATCCTGCGAACCCTGCGTCACGGCCAGTTCCGTATTTAAAGTTAAATAGAGGAAGTGATTGGATTGGAATACCAGGCACCTAAACAATGTATTTCGGTTTCAGCTCTAGTCACCAATGATCGTGGTGAGGCATTGTTGCTTAGAACACATTGGCGTTCAGATACATGGGAAATGCCAGGTGGCAATGTTGAATTAGGGGAACCCCTTGATAAAGCAATTTGCAGAGAGTTTCTAGAGGAGACGGGCATCATTATTAAGCCAATTGGTATAACCGGTGTTTATATGAATACAACAAAACAAGTTTTGTCTATATGTTTCAGAGCTCAATACATAAGTGGAGAAATTAAAATACAAGAAGACGAGATACTCGAAGCTAGATACATAAAAATTGATCAATCTAATATCGAGGAATACATAACGAGACCACAGCAAAGATCTAGATTATTAGATGCGATGAATGCAGCATGTTTTGTGCCCTTTGAAGCTTGGGAAGCAAACCCCAATTATATGTTGTTACATAGATTGGAAGGGAATACGAACAACAATCACAAGAAATAGGTTGGAAACCAGGTAAACCGGATCTTTAGGCCGAATCTATGAAACTTCCAAGAGATAGTAGGATGATAAGAAAGGAGACGTTATGGAAATCGAACTTATTCCTGTTACAGTTCAAGAGAAAGAAAGATTATCGAACATGTATCAATTTTATCATTATGATTTTAGTCGATATACTAATGAGGATTTAAATGATGATGGAAGATACGGGGTGAACATTGATTTCTATTGGGAAGGTGACCCTAGATGGAACCCGTATTTCATAGTATCGTCAGGAGTAATTGTAGGGTTCTTGGTTGTGCTTTTTGAAAACTTAGATACGGATCCAGACCCAACGCATGTAATTTATGATTTTATGATTCTGAAGAAATATAGAAGAAACGGGATAGGTTGCACCGCAGCCAAACAGGCATTTGAATTATTCAAAGCAAATTGGAAAGTAGCTCAAATGGAGAGTAATATATCTGCCATATCTTTTTGGAGAAACGTAATCGGTGAATTTTCCAAGAATAATTACACGGAGAGATACAGGGGAGATTCAAAGAAATACATTCAAGAATTCAGTACAAAGAAGTAACATCAGATAGTGTGTGAAGTTTTTGAAAGGTGAAGTTATTTTAATGAATTTTGGGGTGATTCAATGATAATAAGAATTGCGACTAAGGAAGATATGGATCATCTTATTCGAATGAGATGGGATTTTACACTTGAGGATGATCTAGATGGAAAATTACAAAATGAAACCTATAGTGATTTCTACGAAGAGTGTTATGATTTTTTATTGAATGCTTTTCAAAGTGATATTTGGAGTATTTGGGTTGCTGAAGAAGACGGCATGGTCGTGTCCAACATCTATATAGAACTCATTCACAAGGTACCGAGACCAGGGAGAATCACACATCCATTTGCTTATATGACGAATGTATATACGAAACCTGATTATCGAGGTAAAGGTATAGGAAGTAAATTAATATCAAAAATCAACGAATGGGCAAAAGAGAACAAATATGAATTTATTATAGTATGGCCCAGTGATGGAGGGGTTCATTTTTACAAAAAGAATGGATACCAGCATTGCAAAGAACCAATGGAGAACATGCTTTGTGAGTAAAACAGCCGGTATGAGTTCCGAAGTGTGAAGGTAATTCAAGAAATGCATATTGCATCTAACAACAGCTTCACGCATTCATTTAAAATAACAATTCAACGAAAGAGAGTGAGTCTTGTGAAAGTAGTCGAGCTCCATGAATTGAAATTAGTCGGAATAAGAGTGGTATGTCCAGGTGACCAGTATCAATGAGATCCCCAAGGCTTCTGTTGAACTTAAAGAAAGATTGCATGAGATTCGTGACGTTGTAAAACCGGCAAGACTTGTTGGGGCATTCATCGTTGAGGATGTAACGGAAGAGGAAGATGGTTACTGGGTATGTGTTGAGGTAAATGACATGAAACAAGTTCCCGAAGGGATGGTTTCTTTAGTCATTCCAAAACAAAAATATGCAGTCCAACGACATCAGGGGCCTAATTATGAAATTAGAAATACATATGAAAAGCTCCATCACTGGATACGAGAAAATAATCATGAACGATTTGCTGAGATCCTGGGATCTGGAGATTTCGGATAAATGGGGATATGGGGAAGTGAATCATATAGAAGCAGACTTGTTTGACACCATTAGATAGATTTGAAGTGATATTGAAATGTGATCCGTCAAGAATACTTGATTAAGAAAGACGGTGTTTCATTCCAACGGAATAAATTGCGCCATCTGGTACTTGCTGTTATAATTTTGCGTATGATATGTGATTGGGGGTTATACCGATGGCAATATTGAATTGCTCATTAGCTAGGAAGTCCTCATGCAAAGCCTGATCTGGGGCGATACTTTGCGTGGGGTGCGATAGGATGAATTCGATCGCCCAACCTTAACTTTATCGTTTCTAATAACAGGCTTTGCACCTTCATTTTTAATAAAAATAAGGGGCTGAAAGCTATGAGTACACCATTTATTAGAAACCACCAGTTTAATATGATTAAAAAACAATCGGAGTTCCTTCTGAAAACATTGCGAACGGTCGCGGATCGAAAAGTTTTGGAGACGGTTAGATATCGTGCCGTAACGAACGCTATGGAAGCCTTTCCGTCTTTGACAGAGGATCAGAAGCGGATGCTGGGCGAAATATCGACCATCGAGAAGGCCGAGGATTTCCAGAAATATCTTAACGCATTAGAACCCTATCTGGAGCCTTATCCGACGATTACGCTGAAACAGATTCAGAAGCTATTTCCTAAAAATAAGAAACTGAAAGTTCCGGATCTTCAATCGATCGACTTTCGATATGTAACGTATTTGGGCTGGGTGGATATTGCCACTAACAAGTTATTTATCGTATATCCGTTCGAAGGAAGATTCATCGGGATCGAGGGAAGAATTACCCCGACCAACAAGAAAGGGTACTGTCTGTTCTGCAACCGACAACAGGAACTTGCCTTGTTCTCGGTCAAGACCAAGCCAGTCGTTGCTTCAGCGGATAATCTTTCGTTTATTGGTCAATACGTATGTTTGGATAGCCAAGCATGTAATCACAGTATTACCGACACAGGGGCACTCGAGAAGTTCCTTCTCTCCGCCAGCAAGTAAACACAGTAACTAGAATAGGCTGCCTTCAAGGGCAGCCTATTTGTACTATGTTCCCATTTGAAGGACATAAAGGCCATGAAAGGACGTTGTAATATATGAACCATGTAAGATTAGTTAAGCCTCAGCTAGAGCTTGAAGAAGAATATTTATCATTTTATCAAGAATGGAAAAAATCCGGTGAAAATATGATTCCTTGGGTCATAAGCAAGGATCCAAGTGATTTTCAGGGAATGTTGAAGGAACTCTCTAATCAAGAGGAGGGGATTGGCGTAAAGAAAGGCTGGGTCTCCGATTCAACCTTTTGGTTGGTCGATAATCATCGAAGAGTATTAGGCGCGGCTAATATTAGACATCAATTAACCGAACATTTATATAATGCTGGCGGGCATATTGGCTATGGAATCCGCCCGTTGGAAAGATTGAAAGGCTATGCGGCTAAACTATTGGAATTGTCCTTGATTGAGGCCAAGAAATTGGGGATAAACGATGTATTGGTTGTCTGATGCCGGTAATGTGGGATCGGAAAGAACCTATTGGGGCTCAGCTTTTTCATTGATGAAGGTTGAGCCCCGATATGTATCGAACACTTTACTCTAGGGCAGAAAACACGATGTTGTGAAGGACTGAAGAGTGTCCGTATCTTATGTCGTCATCTTTTTTTGAGCCTTAGTTAAGAATACGATGCAAGTGATCGAAACAACAGCTAATGCGATCCACTGCGAAGTAGCGAGAGCACCGAACTGGCCTCGGATGATATCGCCTCTGAAAAATTCGATAATAAATCTCCCTAAACTATAAAGTATGAGATATAGACCTGCTATTAGGCCGTTAGGTCTCTTTCTTCTTGCAATGTAGATTAATATGAAAAAAATGGAAAAGCTGAGTAAGCTCTCTAATATTTGTGTAGGAATGAGTTTGATATCATTCGGGGCAAGCTGGGATTCGTGAAACGTAATTCCAAACCAACGATCCGTTTCTTCACCATAACAGCAGCCGGCGAGAAGGCAGCCAATTCTTCCAAAGCCTTGCGCTAATGCAAGGGAGGGTACAAAAAGGTCAAGGTATTTTAGAATGTTTATCTTTTTCTTCTTACAATAGACATAACCAACCCCAATCCCCCCGATAATTCCACCGTATACCACAAATCCTTCCGAAAAATTCAGAACCAATGAAGGATCATGGATGATATTGTTCATTTGGGTAATCCAAAACAAAAGTTTAGCCCCGACCAATCCGCCTAATAAGCTCCAGAAAGTTAAAGAGGAAACATGAGAAAGTTCTAGTTGTCTAGATGCTGTTCTATAAACAACGACCTTGTAAGCAATAAGGATTCCGATCGCGATCATCAATCCATATCCATAAATGGTCACAGGTCCGATACGAATGAGTTCATTGTGCATATGTTCATACCCCCATCATAGATTCCCGGATAAAATATTCTGTTTATGCTCGGTGTGATCAAACTACATAATGTAGTATGATAGTTCAAAAAAAGGGATTACGAATCCCCGGTCAACATAAAGAGCAGCAAAATGGAGCAGGATCTCAGAAAAGGCTTCAGCAGGGCTAGCGGAACATTCACCCCTCTGTCAGGCTCAAGAACTTGCATGATCCGGTATTGCAATGTTGAATTCGCAAAATGAACGGCTGCCTCATACCGCCGTAGATTACCGAGTTTCGCTAATTTTAATAAGACACTGCCTAAATACAGCTCCGTGCCCATCTGCCGGATGGTGAATCGGTCAGCAAACAGCTCTTGCCACGTCTGATAGTAGCGAAGAATCGGTTTAACAATCGGCAAATATCCAAAGGCGTCTGCCAGCAAGGTCGAAAAGAACATTTTTAATCCATCATAATTGCGGCAGTGATATCGTTCATGCAATAAAATTGCCTTTACTTCCTTGTCATTAAACATCTCTAAAACCGTAGTAGACACTACAATTTTTGGTCGAAGAAGACCAATCGTCAGAGCCACAAAGGCATTGTCCTGTACAACAATGATTTCCGTTCCCCAGCCGTGGTACTTGTAATTGAGGCGCTTGGTTAATTTATCGTGCATGTTGGCACGGAAGTGCTTTAACCATTTTTGCGATAAAACCAATTGCCGGGTACTTCGCCAAATGATCTGAACAAATGTATATGCAATGACAATGTCGATTAAGGCGTAATTCAGAACGGGTCCTTGAAAAATTCCGCTTCGGGCCTGGTAGGTAATGAACATTCCTATATGTACGATGACAACAGCTATGAATACGATCATCAGCGCATAGGCACATCTTAGCCGTGTGGTGGGATTCATTGCTTATTCCTGTGTTTGATATCGTTTAATTTACGCTCCAGCCTTGCGATCACCTCCGGATCGACATCATCCAGCGCATCGATCATGTGGTTCACGACCAAATTCCCGTACTCTTGAATGAGTCCCTGGGAAACCTCCTTTGTCTGTTCAGTGAGAAATTGCTCCTTCGACTGCAGCGGGCTGAACTTGGATGCCCGTGTCCGGCCGGTTCCCGTCATGGCCTTTGTCAGCAGGCCTTTATCCAGAAGACGATTCATGACAGTCATTACCGTATTGATCGAGATTGGACTCTCCTGATTCAGGATTGATTGCACTTCCTTGATACTTAGTGCTTCGGAGGACCAGAGAATATCCATAATTCGAGACTCCAGTGGTCCAAAAAATCGATTCAGGCCTTCGCCATCGATATTCATTTTCTTAATTTTCATTCCTATTTCACCCCATACTACACATCGTAGTATGGTTGTGGATAAAAGTCAACTTCCCCCTGCCAGTGACTAGCATGGGTGATCCGGGACTGTCCCGGAACATGCGAAGTGTCAGTGGCAAAAGGTTTTTTGCCGTGCAGTCGAGAATAGAAAAATATAGCAATTGAATTATAAATCATGAATGGATTATTCAGGAGGAAGATAGCGTGAGCGAAAGATTTGAGTTAAAACACGTAGGAATAGAAGATCCTTCAGAGGAAACCGGCATGTCTGGGTTTGGGTATCTTGCGTTGTTCGAATGTGAAGTTGAATATCGTTTTAGCACGGAAGACATGAGTGTGGAAGAAGCGGAAATTTACATACAAGACCTGTTGAATCAGCTGCCGGATGAAACCATAAACGAAATATGCAAGAAAGCATGCGCGTGGAAAAATCTCAAAATGTCTAGCGATACGGCTGATTATCCTCCCGGCTTAGATGGAGTGCATGGAGAGGATATTTTGAAGTTTATGTCCGTAGGGGAAGTTGACCTTTATCGAAATCCTTATGATCGAAACGATAATACATTCGGAGCAATCTTGGGTGGAGGTACAGCGTGGGACTCCGAAAATGGTATGGAAATTCTGATACGGGGCAGTAAGGTTCTTGAGGTGCGCGAGTATTTAGGCTACGGCGCATATGCTATTTGGAGCGAAACCGACGAAATTGAGTGAGAAAGCGATATGAATCGGGCAATCAGTGATGTTTAAATCGTCCGGGACATCCTGTACTATCCAACGCAAAAAATGAATAAGGAAAGGAGCATAACTAATTGCTAGAGCTCTCAAGACAAGCTGTTTTCATTGACAGGGACGGAACACTTGGAGGAACCGCAGGCATGCTGTTGAAAGCCGCAGAAGAAAATAATCTGGACTTAGGGAAGTGTTTTGTCATAGGGGATAGATGGACGGATATGGTTGCCGCCAAAGAAGCCGGTTGCAAGAAAGTGTTAGTGAAGACGGGAGCTGGCGCCAAGGAACTGGAAAAATATAATAACAACGAGTACTTCGGCATATGGAAAGAAGCGTATCCTGATTATATCGCGACAGACTTTAATGAAGCCGTGACATGGATATTAGGGGGCGGCTAGAAAAGGAGGGCTCTCAATGGATTTGAGTGAAAGGAAACAGTGGAATGAAAATCACAAAAAGCTAACCCGGATGATTCTGGATCCGGCAAAACATCAGCGTGCGGTTGACCTATTCTTGCAGCAGCATCGCTTGTTACATTCATCAAGAATGAGCCATTCGCCACTTGCGACGCTTGAGGACGAATTAGTTAGAGATCTACAAGAGGAAACATTCCGCCAATATCCTGTTACGGCTCCTGATACGAAAAACTCTATAGTATGGCATATGTGGCATATCACGCGTATTGAAGATATGACTATGAGTGTGCTCGTAAATAACGATGTCCAAGTATTGCATTCAGGTCAATGGAACAAGAAACTCCACATTGATGATGTTCATTCCGGAAATGAAATGACGGAAGCAGAAATCGCTAATTTGAGTGCGACTCTTGATATTGGTTCTTTATTAGCTTATCGGAGTGAAGTTGGGCGAAACACTCGTGAAGTCATATCCCGTTTATTTCCAGGCGACTTTAAGCAAAAAGTTGAAGCGGCAAGAATTCATGAACTTAAAGTACAGCATGCGGTTAAGGAAGAAGCATCGTGGTTGCTTGAATACTGGGGAAACAAAACGATTGCGGGATTAGTGCTTATGCCGGCGACAAGGCATATTTTTCTGCACTTGAATAAATCGATACGACTGAAACAAAGAATTCAAAAGTCCAAATAGTGAGGCTGGGATGCTATTTATTTTTACAAGGGAGGTTGTGCTAGGATGTTGTACGATTTGCCAGGCGAAGAGAATATGTCAACGATCGTGGGAATGTTATATAGCGCTGTCAGAGAGAACAGCCAACGGCTAAAGTCCATATCAGAGGGCATGGCGCAAGAGGAAATAGACTTCAAAGGACCTTGTGACAATTTCAATAGTGCCGCTCAGTTAATAAAACATATCATGTACGTCGACCTGAACTGGATTTATAGGATTAAAGGGGAGGCGCTCCCCCAGTCTTTCATAGATGAATACGGCCCCATGATCGATGAACATAACAGGCTGCCAATGATCAAAGGGATGCCTTTGGACATGCTTATATCTAAATATGAAGTTGTATTAAATATGTTGAAGGAAACATGCACGCAATTAACGGATGCTGATCTGGATAGCATTGTCACCTTTGGTCACGAAAATGAAAAGCAAGCCACCATCCGGTGGGGATTATGGCATATGGCCGACCATAACCGTTATCATCAAGCCCATATTAATCAGCTTAGAAAGTGGTACTCTGAGCAAAAAAGAGACATGGATCATGAGTAAAAGAATTGGAAAACCACTTCCTTGTTTGTCTTTCTGAGACAATTCACCGTATCTACGCTGCAGCGTTCGTCCCTTGGCCTGCCCGAGGCATTTTATTTTATTTGAGTTTCATTTCGATCAATCATTTTTTTAGGTTTATATCGCCAAACGTGTCGTTTGTGCTATAATGATGTCGAATGGGCAACCATTCGCGTCATGTACAATAGAAAAAGTTATAGGCAATGGAAGTTTGGTGCAAATCCAACACGGTCCCGCCACTGTGATAGACCGAATGATCGGTCTTAAGTCAGGTCTTTTGCCTAATAACTTTGGAGAGACCAGTCATTTCGAGGCGAAAATGGCTGGTTTACAAGTCTAGTGACGTTTCCCGCCTCGCTAGGCTTTTTTTAATTGCAGCAGAGGCTGCCGACGATGTTGTCGGCCACAGCCGGGTGTTCGCCGCCGAATATATACAATGAGGTATAGCTCGCAAACGGGGAGATTCTTCAAGGACGAAGAACCACGTGCACTATGGAGTGCATATCCCTTTTTTTTATTGATAGAGGTTGTTCCAAAAGTCCGCTTTTGATGACCGACCTTTTTGAACCAGGCACTTATAGATTCGTACCGTTAATGTGTCTGATCTAAGGACAAGTTCCGGAAGCGGTTGACGAAGATCAGAATGACGGTGTACAGTATATATGCAAAACTAAATGATAAGAAGCTGCACAATGGCGTGCATACATGATAACAAGCAAAGAGGCTTTTAAAGGGGATTTCCCTTTGAATGGCCTCTTTTTTTGTTGCAATTACTTCTTGGAGGTGCTTTACATGGATAAACTTTCGATTAAAGCCGACCTCTATATGGGGCAAGGCGCGATGGATCGTCTAACAGAGTGGCAAAACAAACGTATGTTCATCGTCACGGATCCATTTATGGTGAAGTCGGGCATGATTAACATGGTGTTTGATCGCCTGCACAGCAGTAACGAGCAATATGTTTTCAGCAATATCGTGCCTGATCCGCCGATTGAAGTCGTCACGGAAGGTGTCGAGGCGCTCTGTGCGTTCAACACCGATCTAATCATTGCCATTGGCGGCGGTTCTGCCATTGATGCCGCTAAAGCGATGAAGCTGTTTACGAAAAAGCTGCTTGACCAGCGAGATATCCCGTTCATTGCAATCCCGACGACAAGCGGGACGGGTTCTGAAGTTACGTCATTCTCCGTTATCAGCGACAAAGAAAAAAACATCAAATATCCGCTTGTATCCGATGACATGCTGCCGCAAGAAGCGATTCTCGATCCTGAGCTCGTCAAAAGCGTGCCGGACTTCATTACGGCCGATACCGGGCTGGATGTTTTGACGCATGCCATTGAAGCGTATGTATCCACCAAATCCAATGATATCTCCGATGCGCTGGCGGAGAAGGCGATGAAGCTGGTCTTTGCTTATTTGCCGCGAGCTTATAAGGACGGAAATGATCTTGAGGCGCGCGAAAAAATGCATAATGCATCCTGCATCGCGGGGATGGCGTTTAATATTGCGTCGCTGGGATTGAATCATGGGATCGCGCATGTGGCGGGAGCCAAATTCAAAATTGCCCACGGACGTATGAATGCGATTCTTCTTCCGCATGTCATCGAATTTAATGCCGATTACAAGCCGGGTTACGCCAAGGAAGAAAGCAATAGAGCGGCGGTTCGGTATGCCGAAATTTCCAAAAGCTTGGGGTTATCCGCACCAAATGCCAAGAGCGGCGTCCGTAGTCTCGTACAGGCAATCAAACAGCTGCAGAAGCAATTGAATATGCCGCAAACGCTGCGCGAATGCGGTGTGGATCAATCGCTGTTTGGAGAGATGAGAGTGTCGATCGCCGAAGGCGCGCTGAAAGACGGATGCACGGCAACAAATCCACGCGTTCCTACGACAGAGGACGTGCTTCAAATTTTGAACAAAATGTTTCAATTCTAAGATCGAGTCGAAATTTGACGGATTTCGTATTGACATCGCTTGCAATATTCAAATATAGTGAAAGTAACACAATGGCGTGTTGCATACAAATCAAAGCAAAGTGGCTTCTTAAAAATTCCGCATGGACTTTTAAGGGGCTTTTATTGTTTTTTGCAGTGAATTTTAGTTGCGTGTTCAAAAAGGCGGGTTTTCCAGGCTGAATTCAAGATTCGATGCCGAGTTTACTTCCAGATTCACTTCGTGATAGATAAAGAATTTATTAGTTATCAGCGGAGGCTGATGAAATTCTATATCGCAAGAAAACCTACCTATGCATCGCGGTCGATCATCCTTGAAGTGTCATCGATTAGGTTTTCTTATCAAAAGTGGACTTGTAGAACAACCTCTTTTAGTGTTTTCGATACGAGAGTGAGATGAGGAGTATGGAACAAGGAGCCGAGAAACAACGTGTGATTCAGGAGTATGTGCCTGGCAAACAGGTCACGCTCGCTCACATTATCGCGAACCCGAACCCGGACATTTACAAGAAGCTGGGACTCGGAAACGAAGCGCATCAGTCCATCGGCGTTATGACGATCACGCCAAGCGAAGCCTCCATCATTGCAGCGGATATCGCTACAAAGGCGGCTGGCGTACAAATCGGCTTTGTCGACCGTTTCAGCGGTTCACTCGTCATTACGGGCGATGTATCATCAGTAGAATCTGCGATCAGCGCAGTACTGCATGGATTGCAGAATATATTGGGCTTCTCGGCTAATACGAACATTACGAGAACGTAGGAGAAGCTTATGATGAAGAAAATTATTTTTGCCGGAAGTACAGGATCGGGCAAAACCACGCTGTGCCAATGGCTGCACGGTGAGGAGATTGCCTATAAGAAAACGCAAGCCGTCGAAAATTTCGATCAGGCGATTGATACGCCGGGCGAATGCATCGAGAACCGGTATTTATACAAAATGCTGTTAGTATCCAGTGTAGATGCCGATGTCATTGGGCTGGTTCAGGATTGCACGAAAGAAGACAGCTATTTCCCGCCGGCCTTTGCAACGGTATTCGCCAAGCCGGTTATCGGAGTGGTAACGAAGGTGGAACTGGCCAAGTCGCAAGAAGAAATCGCGCAGGCCAGAGCGCATTTAATGGCGGCCGGCGTGGAGCGGATTTTTGAAGTCTCGACGATCGAGAACGTGGGAGTGGATGCTCTTCGGGATTATTTGAGGGCGTAAACGACTTGGATTCTAGTTCAAATGCAAGCGGGGCTTATCGATAGACAAGCGACAAGCAAATAACGACAGACAATGAGGTGCATGACGCATGAATGGAAAAATTGTAATAGTCGATGACGAACCTATTACAAGAATGGATATTCGTGAGATGCTAGAAGAGGCTAACTACAATGTAGTAGGCGAAGCTTCCGATGGCTTTGAAGCTATCGAATTATGCAAGAAGCATCTGCCTGACCTCGTCATCATGGATGTTCAAATGCCCATTTTGGATGGGCTCAAGGCGAGTAAAAGAATTCTTTCAGAACAGCTGGCGGGCGGGATCATCCTCTTGACCGCCTACAGCGACAAACAGACGATTGAAAAAGCATCTTCTGTCGGTGCGCTTGGTTACTTGGTAAAGCCGCTTGATGAAAAGTCGTTCATTCCTATGGTGGAAGTCACGATAGCCAGAGGCAAGGAATTCCGAAAGCTGGAACAAGATCTCTCAAAGCTGACGCAGAAGATGGAAGAACGCAAAGCGGTCGAGAAAGCGAAAGGCATATTGATGAGAGAAAATGGCTACACGGAAGAGGAAGCCTATCAAATCTTGCGCAAACTCAGCATGGATCGGCGATGTCCTCTGATTGAAATTGCTAGTACCATCGTCATTTCCTATGATTGATTTCAAAGAACGGATCAGGCAGCTGTGCAGCCTTCACACCGGATTGTCGGAAGAGGATATAGCCCGGATCTGCGAAATAGCGGAGTCTTTTCAAATGACCGAGGTGGAGGATGATGTGTTCATCGACGTATTGTCGAGCGTGGCAAGCGAAGCCATCGTGGTCTATCATCGTCGTCCATGTGAAGGCAAATCGGTGTATTATTTTCCGGTTACGGGGGAGAAGGCGCTGCGCGAGAATGAACCTGGCGTCCTGAGGACGCTGGAAACAGGCATTATGTCGCAGGGGCTCGTCGCCAGGACGCAGGAGAATCATCTGGTTCGGCAAACGGTATATCCTATTAAAAATCAAAGCGGCGTCATTGCCGTTCTGATCTATGAAAAAGATGTCAGCGACAATATACAAGCCCACTTCAACAGGCAGCGAACGTCATGCGAGGATGGGGAAATGTCCTCGATGCTGGGAGCTATGCTGCAGTTCAAGGATTCGATTATCAATCAATTGGAAGACGCCGTTCTGGTGTTCGATAAATATGGGTTTTTGAAGCTGAAAAATGAACAGGCGGACGTATATTACAGACAGCTTGGTTATTTGGAAGATATCCAAGGATTGCATTATGATAATTTGTCGCTTGATCAGACGATGTTCTCCGAGGTCATGAGCCAGCATTCATCCTCGCTATGTTGTCCGCTTACGGTGGAAGTGAAAGCCGCCGGACGTTACTATCAGGTGAAACGCTTGTTCATTGAGGAAAAGGATTTATGCGTAGGCGTTATTTTGCATGATATAACCGAGATTAAAAACAAGGAAGCTGAGATCGTTTCGAAATCGGTTGCCATCCGCGAAATTCATCACCGGGTAAAAAACAATTTGCAGATGGTAGCGTCTCTGCTGCGCATTCAGGGGCGGCAGTGCAAAAGCCCTGAGGCCAAGAAATGCCTTGATGACAGTGTCAGTCGCGTGCTCGCGATCGCCGCAACCCATGAATTGCTGTCGACGGAGATCGAAGCCGAAGTGGATCTCATGGATGTTATACGATTGATTGCATCCAATATTGAACGCTGTTTTGTTGATTGCCGCGCCGTCAAGGTGGAGATTGCTTCGGAGTTAAACATTTGCTTGGACAGTGATCGGACCGTAACCGTCGCGCTGATTGTAAGCGAACTGCTGCATAACAGTTATGAACATGCGTTCGGTGATTGTTCGGAGGGAAGAATTTCCGTCAAGACAAAAGTAGAAGGCGGGCTGGTGACGGTCATCGTGGCAGATGACGGAGCCGGGTTCGTTGTCGGGGAAACTTCGCATAAAAGCTTGGGGCTGACGATTGTCCACAGCTATGTTAAAGACAAGCTGAAAGGTAAGCTTTCGATCGTATCCGGCGATACGGGCACAACAGTGACTTTTACGTTCAAAAAATAATATCATCGGACTACAAGGGCGTAGTCTTCGAAGCAATGAGGCTTAAAGTAAACCTTCCGGTATATCTGGAAGGTTATCACTTTAAGCCTTTTTGTAGTCCGAATGATCAGAAATCAAGCCAGGGGGTGAACAAAGTGGAAGAACAATTGCTCAGCGTTGGCATCGATATGGGAACTTCTACGACCCAGTTGGTGCTGTCTAAGCTCCATATTCAAAACATGGCTTCTTCGTTTTCGGTGCCCCGCTTGGTTATTACAGACAAAGAAGTGGTCTATCGAAGCGACATTTGTTTTACACCCGTGTTGGAAGATAACCGGATCGATATGTTGAAGATTCAGTCCTTCGTGCAGGAGCAATACGAGAAGGCAGGCATCCGCAAGGATGAGATCCAGACAGGAGCGGTCATCATCACGGGTGAGACGGCACGCAAAGAGAATGCGAATGAAGTCGTGCTCTCGCTAAGCGGCTTTGCCGGTGATTTCGTAGTCGCAACCGCAGGGCCGGATCTGGAGAGCATTATTGCCGCCAAAGGCGCGGGTGCACATTCGTATTCCAAAGAGCATTCCACCTGCATCGCCAACATCGACATTGGCGGCGGTACAAGCAATTTGGCATTATTCGCCGATGGCGAACTGTTGGATACGGGCTGCCTCGATATTGGGGGGCGCCTGATCAAGGTTGATCAAAGTTCACATGAAATCACGTATATCGCGCCTAAAATCAAGCAGCTTGCCGAGCGAAGGGGATTCCGTCTTGCTATAGGCCAGCGGGTCACTCCAGATGATCTTCAGCCGATTATCGGGGAAATGGTCAAGCTGCTCGAAGAAAGCGTCGGCCTCAGACCACCGGGAGACTTCTATAACACCATCGTCACCAACAAAGGGTTGAAGCTGGACCTTGCGATTCCGTGTATTTCCTTCTCAGGAGGGGTTGCAGATTACATTTATCATGAATCCACAGGAGACGTATTCGAGTTCGGAGACATCGGTATATTGCTTGGAAGAGCAATCGCCTCTTCTCCGCTAACGCAGCAGCTGACCGTTGCCCGTTCAGCCGAGACCATCCGGGCTACCGTTGTCGGAGCAGGATCCCATACGACGGAGATCAGTGGGAGCACGATTACCTATACGGATGAAAGCTTTCCAATCAAGAATATTCCGATTCTGAAGCTTGCAACAGACGACGAGTCGGGAAGTAGCGAACAGTTGGCCAAGGCCATCAACGATAAGCTGAATTGGTTCAAGCTGAATAATGATTTGCAGCGGGTGGCCATTGCGCTTGAGGGAAAGAAGAACGCGAGCTTTCAGGAGGTTCAGAAATATGCCCAAGGTTTGCACAAAGGAATGTCTGAACTGCTGGAACTGCAGTATCCGCTCATCGTAATTGTTCATCACGATCTGGCGAAGGTGCTGGGACAAACCCTGTACGCGCTGCTGGATTATAAGAAAGATGTCATTTGCATCGACAGCGTACAGGTAGACAATGGCGACTATATCGACATTGGCAAGCCGATTGCGGATGGCAAGGTGCTGCCGGTTGTCATTAAAACCCTTGTTTTTCATTAGAAGTTGCACATTTACGATGCGAGTTGCATTTGGAAGGAGGAGCTTTTGTGATTTTAAAAACGAAATTGTTTGGCCGAATTTATCAATTCAAGACACTCATGGAAGTCATGGCAAAAGCCAATGAGGAAAAGTCGGGGGATACGCTGGCCGGATTGGGAGCCGCTTCGGCAGAAGAACGCGTAGCCGCCAAGGTAGTTCTTTCTCAGATCAAATTGTCGGAACTGCGCAATAATCCGGCGGTTCCTTACGAAGAAGACGAGGTAACCCGCATCATTCAGGATGCCGTGAATGAGCGCATTTACAGTGAAATTCAAAACTGGACTGTAGAAGAACTGCGGGAGTGGATTTTGAACGAGAACACGACGGAAGGTGACATCAAACGCATCTCCCGGGGATTGACAGCGGAAATGATTGCTGCGGTTGCTAAAATCATGACGAACCTTGACCTGATTTACGGGGCCAAGAAAATCCGGGTTACGGCTCATGCCAACACGACGATCGGACGTCCGGGCACGTTGTCGGCACGACTGCAGCCGAATCACCCGACAGATGATCCGGACGGTATCATGGCTTCCCTGATGGAAGGCCTGACTTTCGGGATCGGGGATGCGGTGCTTGGCCTCAATCCGGTCGACGACTCCGTAGAAAGCGTGACACGTGTCCTTAAACGGTTTGAGGAATTCCGGCAGAAGTGGGAAATTCCTACGCAAACCTGCGTGCTCGCTCACGTTACGACCCAGATGGAAGCTGTTAAGCGCGGCGCGCCCACAGGACTTATTTTTCAATCGATCGCAGGTTCGCAGAAAGGGAATGAGGCTTTTGGCTTCAATGCGGCCACGATTGAGGAAGCGCAGCAGCTTGTGCTGCATCAAGGCCAGGTGGTTGGGCCAAATGTAATGTATTTCGAGACGGGGCAAGGCTCCGAACTGTCTTCCGAAGCTCATCATGGCATCGACCAGGTGACAATGGAAGCACGCTGTTACGGTTTCGCGAAGCGGTATAACCCGTTCCTTGTCAATACTGTCGTCGGATTCATCGGACCCGAGTATTTGTACGATGCGAAGCAGGTTATCCGTGCCGGCCTGGAAGATCACTTCATGGGCAAGCTAACAGGCGTTTCGATGGGCTGCGACGCTTGCTATACGAACCATATGAAGGCGGATCAGAACGACTTGGAAAACCTTTCGGTTCTCCTGTCTACAGCAGGCTGCAATTTCTTCATGGGTATCCCTCATGGCGACGATGTTATGCTCAACTACCAGACGACGGGATATCATGAAACGGCAACGCTGCGTGAATTGCTCGGTTTGCGTCCTATTCGGGAGTTCGAACAGTGGATGGAGAAAATGGGCTTTATCGAAAACGGCAAACTGACCAAAAAAGCCGGGGATGCGTCAGTATTTCTCAAGTAAGGAAAGGAGGAAGCTCACATGAACGAAAAAGATCTGAAATCGATGATTGAATCGATTTTGAACGAAATGGTAGGAAACAAGGCAGAGCAAGAAGTTGCTAAGCCTGTTGAAACTGTGACAGTTGCAGCACCGATTGCGTATAGCGCGGAGCCGAACGAAGGTGGACTTGTACATAAAACTGTACCTGAGGAAGTACAAGAGGACGACGGTGAATGCTTGGATGATATTACGGAAATTAACCTTCGCAAGCTGCTGCTCGTGCCTGATCCGGCGGATCGCGAAGGATACATGAGAATGAAAGCAAAAACGCCGGCCCGTCTTGGCGTTTGGCGCGCAGGTCCGCGGTACAAGACGTTTACATCGCTGCGTTTCCGTGCTGACCATGCCGCTGCTCAAGACGCCGTGTTCTCCTATGTATCCGAAGATTTCGTCAAGGAGATGCACCTTGTGCCTATCGCCACCAAGTGTCAGGACAAGGATGAATATATTACGCGTCCGGACTTGGGACGTCAATTCTCGGATGAGACCATCGAGTACATCAAGCAGCACACGACCAAGCAGGCCAACGTGCAAATCATGGTTGGAGACGGCTTAAGTTCGGCAGCGATCGAAGCCAATTTGCGGGATATCATTCCATCCATTACGCAAGGTCTTAAGATGTATGGCATCGATGCAGGCAATATCCTGTTCGTCAAGCATTGCCGTGTTCCTTCCATGGACGTCATTGGCGATGTAACGGAAGCAGATGTGGTTTGCCTGCTGGTCGGCGAACGTCCGGGGCTTGTAACGGCAGAATCCATGAGTGCCTACATTGCTTATAAACCAACAGTGGGCATGCCTGAAGCAAGACGTACCGTTATTTCCAACATTCATTCCGGCGGTACCCCTGCCGTAGAAGCAGGGGCGCATATTGCCGAATTGATCAAGACCATGATTGATCGCAAAGCATCAGGTATTGATTTAAAACTATAGGAAAGGCTGGAGGCACGTATGAGAAACGAACCGATTCATGCACAAGTGCTCGGGATGAAGCTCATTTCCAACGTAAGCCTGGATATGGCAAACAAGCTGGAGCTGAAGCCGCACCATAAAAGTTTGGGTATCATTACTGCTGACATTGATGACGTAACTTACGCAGCACTGGATGAAGCAACGAAAGCAGCCGCTGTGGATGTTGTGTATGCAAGAAGCATGTATGCCGGATCGGCTAATGCTTCAACGAAGCTGGCAGGTGAAGTCATTGGGATTCTGGCTGGGCCAAATCCCGAGGAAGTACGCAGCGGCATGAACGCCGTCGTTGATTTCATCGAAAGCGGCGCTCATTTCGTTAGCGCCAATGAGGATGACAGCATCACCTATTTCGCCCATTGCGTATCCCGAACTGGCTCCTATTTATCCGAGACTGCGGGGATCCAAGAAGGTGAGGCGCTCGCATATTTGATCGCTCCGCCGCTGGAAGCGATGTATGCGCTCGATGCAGCACTGAAAGCCGCCGATGTTACGATTGCAACCTTCTTTGGCCCACCGTCCGAGACCAACTTCGCTGGCGCACTGCTGACAGGCAGTCAATCGGCCTGCAAGGCAGCATGCGACGCTTTCGGGGACGCTGTCCAATTCGTTGCGGATAACCCAACGAGTTATTAAGGTAGCGGACCATGAGATATAGCGCGTTAGGGCTAGTAGAAGTCAGAGGGTTTCTAGGTGCAGTCGCCGCAGCGGATGCCGCATTAAAAGCGGCAAGCGTTACCTGCATAGGCATGGAGATCATCGGGGGTGGATTGGTGACCGTCAAACTGGATGGAGATGTCGGAGCAGTCCAAGCTGCCGTTTCCGCAGGGGCGGAGATGGCGAAGCAATTAAATGTGCTGCTGACCCGCCATGTGATTGCCAGAATGCATGAAGAAACGGCAGTTTTGGTAGAAGAGCAGGATGATACTGGCGAAAGTCCGCTTCAGGCAGTCGCAACCATGGATGAACAGGAGCAGAAACAAACTGCAGAAGCAGCTGAAGACGGTGTAGAACAAATCGCTGCACCAAACGACGCTGCTAATAAAGCCATACACCTTGCCATCCAAGAAACTGTCGCTTCTAAAGATTTGGCGGAAGAAAGGGCAAGCTCAGAAGACCTCAAAGCGGCAGATACGGCTTGGCCGCAGGCACTAAAGACAGATGAAGCGAATGCTGTTGGTTCCCAGCCTGAGCGGAAACCTTCACCGATGAAGAAAATTCAAACTCAAGCGGAGGAGATATCCACACCCGACGTCAAGGAAACAGAAGATGCAAAAGCCGCAGTAAAGCTTGTCCCTGAGCAGAAGGATGCCGATAAGGCAGCAACACCGGATAAGAAGCATGCCGATGCGCCAAAGAGCAAACACAATGACGGTAAGCCCCGTGAGCAACCGAAGCAAAAATCGGCAGCCAAATCCGGCAAGAAGTCAAAAAAGGCAAGTTCATAAGAGAAGCATCTATCAATGAACATGCAAAGAAGACGGACCGCTTTTACGAAAGAAAACAAATACACATCTATCGATGTAAAAACGCAGTAGAGAGAAGGAATTTTGATGGAAACATTGGATAAAGACCTGAGATCCATTCAAGAAGTCCGTGATCTGATCAACAAAGCCAAGGAAGCGCAAGTTAAGCTCGCCGCCATGACGCAAAAGCAAATCGACGCGATCGTCAAAGCGGTTGCCGATGCCGGATACAACCATCGCGAGAAGCTGGCGAAGATGGCCAATGAGGAAACTGGCTTTGGCCGCTGGCAGGACAAGGTCATCAAGAATGCTTTTGCTTCGCAGCAAGTCTACGAGTCCATCAAGGACATGAAAACCGTTGGCATCTTGAAAGATGACAAAGAGAATAAGTTGATGGAGGTAGCTGTCCCAGTCGGTGTCATTGCTGGTCTAATTCCCTCCACCAACCCGACTTCGACGGTTATCTACAAAACGCTCATTGCGCTTAAAGCGGGAAACAGTATCGTGTTCTCCCCGCATCCGAATGCGCTTAAGAGTATTCTGGAAACGGTGAAGGTCATTAACGAGGCAGCTGTGCAAGCAGGATGCCCGGAAGGTACCATTGGCGTCATGACGGTTCCGACAATCCAAGGAACAGATCAATTGATGAAGCATAACGATGTCGCCTTGATTCTAGCAACAGGCGGAACGGCGATGGTCAAAGCCGCATATTCATCCGGTACGCCGGCAATCGGTGTTGGTCCAGGCAACGGCCCTGCTTTTATCGAGAAAAGCGCGAATATTCCACTTGCAGTCAAACGCATCATGGACTCCAAAACTTTCGATAACGGCACGATTTGCGCTTCGGAGCAATCCGTCGTCGTCGAAGCATGCAGCAAGGAAGCGGTTGTGGCTGAATTCAAAAAGCAAGGAGCTTATTTCCTTTCCGCAGAGGAAGCCGATCAGCTTGGCAAATTCATTATGCGGGCCAATGGCACCATGAACCCGCAAATCGTTGGTCGCAGCGTAGAGCATATCGCAAAACTGGCGAACCTGAATATTCCTGCAGAAGCGCGCGTGCTGATCGCCGAAGAAACCCGCGTGGGACGAAATGTTCCATATTCACGAGAGAAATTGGCTCCAATTCTGGCTTTTTACACAGAGGACAGCTGGGAAGCTGCATGCGAACGCTGCATCGAAATTCTGAATGGAGAAGGCGCAGGCCATACGATGTGCATTCACTCCGAAAATGAAGAGATTGTACGCCAGTTCGCTTTGAAAAAACCGGTATCTCGTTTGTTAGTCAATACGCCGGGTACGCTTGGCGGCATCGGCGCAACGACAGCACTTGCACCAGCGCTTACGCTTGGTTGTGGTGCGGTTGGCGGAAGCTCCACATCCGACAACATCAGTCCGCTAAATCTGCTTAACATTCGCAGAATCGCCTATGGACTAATAGAAATGGAAGATTTGGCGGATCGGAAGGAAGAATCGCAGCCGAAAGCCGCATGCAGCCTTCCGGAAGACAAAGAACAACTTATCGACATGATTGTGGCACGTATTCTTGAAAAAATGTAAGTTTTCGTAGATTTCTCGGCTAGACGAACAACCCATTATAGGTAACCCTAAAATTCATTATAAATACAAATTATTAGGAGGAATTTTATCATGGCAAACGCAAACGCATTGGGAATGGTAGAAACTAAAGGTTTGGTAGGAGCAATCGAGGCAGCAGACGCAATGGTGAAAGCAGCGAATGTTACGCTGATCGGCAAAGAGCAAATCGGTGCAGGTCTTGTAACGGTTATGGTTCGCGGCGATGTGGGCGCTGTTAAGGCAGCTACCGACGCAGGTGCAGCAGCAGCAGAACGCGTTGGCGAATTGCTTTCGGTACACGTGATTCCAAGACCTCATGCTGAAGTGGACGCAATCCTGCCTAAAACCACAAAAGCAGAATAAAACTACTCTGACAAGCCAGATGAGAAAGACAGCAGAATGCGGGTGAGTGCCCGCATTCCGCTTCTTACTATGGCGACCTATCCTGACTTGTAACGGTTCGGACGATCGCGTAAGGAAATATGAACACGCATTCGCCTTAGAAGGATGTGAAAACATGGCTGTGATTACGGAAAGCGAACTGCGCAAGTATTTTCGAAATCGGAATTCGAAGGATGTTGCCGTTTATGAGACGGCTGCGGGAACGATACTGACGCCATCGGCCAAAAGCTTTTTGACCGATCATCAGATTGAACTGCGGTATGTGACAGCTTCTGAGACGGATAAGGATACGGTAAAGGAACCGGTACCGGCACCAGCGCAAGAATCGACGCTGCAAAACGAAGTTAAGCTTCAAGTGACGACCAACCTGGATGTTGAACCAGCAACCGGCGGGAAAAAGCGATTTCGGACGCTGTACGGCGGATTTTTGGAAACGAAGCCTGAGCATATGACCCATTTGTATGGAAATATGCTCGTTTTTAAGGATCATCCACGGATCTTATTCCGCGGCAAGCTGGACTCATTGGAAACAAAAATATTGGAAGCGCAAATCAGCTGCTTCAAGCTGAATATGACCAAGCTGGTCAACGATTTGGAAGAGATTTTGCAATTCGTTAGGCAGATCGTACGGTGCGAAGTGCTTAGCGAAAGCATTGAAGAATTCCATTTGCTTGGGCTGACCCCCAAGGAACTCAGGGAGCAATCCCATTTTCCCAAGAAATACTTTGGACTGGAACATTTTCAACCCAGCTATGATATGGGCGAAGCGGTTGTTGTCATAAATGCGTTACGCACATTGACGAGGGAGACGGAACTGCTGGCTTATCAAGCCTTCAAGAAGGAACATGGAGATGTAGAGCGTGAAGATATCATTCGATCACTGAACAGGCTGTCTTCCTTGTTCTGGATTATCATGTTCCGCATCCGTGTTGGAGAGTACAACTGATGAGGTGACTAAGGTGGATAACCAACTGGTAGAGAGCATCATTAATGAAGTGGTTAAGCGGGTGCAGGATGAAACCTGTTTCGAAATCGAAGCATCCGGCAAGCATGTGCATTTGAATCGGGAAACGATCGATGCCTTGTTCGGCAAGGGATATCAGCTGACGAAAGCCAAGGATCTTTCCCAGCCGGGGCAATATGCTTGCAAAGAACGTGTGACGCTGATCGGGCCCAAGGGCTCATTGCATAATGTCGTCGTGCTTGGTCCGGAACGCAAAGAATCGCAAGTAGAAGTATCGCTCACAGATTCGGTTGTGCTCGGAATATCCGCTCCGGTAAAAGAAAGCGGTAAGTTGGAAGGAACCCCGGGAATCGTCATCGCTTCGGGCAGTAATATGATTCGGCTCGATCAAGGATTAATCGCAGCACAACGCCATATCCACGTGAAAGCGGAGGATGCGGAGAAATACAACGTAAAAAACGGCGAAATCGTACAGGTAAAAGTGTATGGCAAACGTCCGCTTATTTTTGACGATGTGCTGGTTCGAGTGAGCCCGAACTTTGAGACCTACATGCATATTGACTACGACGAAGCAAATGCATGCGGCTTTACGAAAGGTACGAAGGGGAAAATTTTGAAGTAGGGCATCCAGGTTTAGGAGCGTGAAAAAATGAACATAGAAGCTCTGGATCGGGCAGCGATTATCGAAACCGTAACGGCTGAGGTGATGAAACGGCTGGAACTGGCACAGACGGAGAAGCCGGATGTATCCAAAAAGCAAGCGGTTCTTCTGACTGTGGAACCGCTGCCGGAACTGGAAAATAAGCTGAAGCCATATTATGAGGTGCGTTATTACGATGAGACGCTCAGAGATTGTGATGTGCTGATTATTCCTACAATATGTATTCAGCTGTTATCCCACCTTGCGAACGGCATAAGCGCAGGCCCGCGTGAACGGTTCGTGCTCACGATGCTGCTGAAGGGACGAAAGGTGATTGCGTTCGAGGAAGGATTGCTTTACCGCAAATACAAGTCTACGGCCCCAGTGTTGCTGTACAAAATGTACGATGAATTTACAGACAAGCTGAGCGATTACGGAATCCGGATGGTCAAAGAAACGGAAATGCTTGCGGCTTGTATGGAGGAAGGGCGGCTTAAGGATATGACCCAGGTTGAGCCTCATACCGAATCTGTTTATGCGCCGCATGATGCGGAAGTATTGAGCCGCAAAGTCATTACCGAAGCGGAAGTGAAAAAGTACCGTCTGCAGAACCGGACAGAGATCGTGATAGACCGGCATAGTATCATTACGCCGCTTGCTCAGGATTACTTACGCATGCAGCAGATGCAGATACGTAGAAGATAACGGGCGAGGTGAACTTATGATCATGGGACAAGTTATGGGAAGCCTGTGGGCTACCCGCAAGGATAATAAGCTGAACGGGATGGCCTTCCTCGTGGTCAAACCGTTATCATATGCCAAAGAACCCGTCACACGTGAATATTTTGTCGCTGCGGATAATGCCGGGGCGGGCATAGGGGATACGGTATTGGTAACGACCGGAAGTGCGGCCCGAACATCGTTTGCCAATGGAGACGTACCCGTTGATGCGGTCATCGTAGGGATCGTCGATTCGATCGAGGTGACACATGATTAGTGCAATAGGCGTTGTTGAGATGCGCAGCATTAGTAAAGGTTACGAAACAGCGGACCAAATGCTGAAGACTTCGCCTGTTGAAGTGCATCATATGAAGCCGATCTGTCCGGGCAAGTTTCTGATCGTCATGAGCGGGGATACCGCAGACGTACAGGCAGCGATGGAGACAGCCAAGGTCGAAGCCGGCGACTTCCGGATCAGCGACTTTGAACTGCATGGCGTACATCCCGATATCATCGATGGATTGAAACGCCGTCCTTCCTCCCTGCCTGTGAATGCGCTTGGCATTGTGGAGACGGCTACGGTGTCTCCCGGCATTTTTGCATTAAATGAAGCTTTGAAGCAATGCGACATTCATGTGAAAAAAATGAATCTTGGCATGGCGATTGGGGGCAAATTTCTCGCCGTGTTCACAGGAAGTGTCAGCGATGTGGAGCAGGGGATGAAGGTGTTTGTATCCTCCATGGATCCAAAGCGGATCATTCATCATGCGGTGCTTCGTTCCCCGTCCGAAGAAATCATACAACACTTCCGGTAGGGAGTTTTCAGGGCACGATGGTCAATGAAAACCATTTGCTTTGGATCATATAGCGATAGAATGGGGGAGCATGTACGTGGAGATTAATGAAATTATCATATACGGCATGGTTATTTTCATGATTCTCGGTGCCATCGATAAGTGCATTGGGTACAAGTTCGGATTGGGACATCAATTCGATGAAGGGATTATGGCCATGGGTTCGCTTACGCTCGCCATGGTGGGGATCATCTGCCTGTCTCCGGTCCTGGCCAAAGTGCTAAGTCCGGTCGTCGTTCCGATATACAGCGCATTGGGAGCAGACCCCGCCATGTTTGCGACTACATTGCTGGCGAACGACATGGGCGGCTTCTCGCTGGCACAGGAACTCGCGCAGAGTCCGGAAGCGGGATTATTTGCAGGAACGATTCTGGGGGCTATGCTTGGCCCTACGATGGTATTCATCATTCCAGTTGCGCTTGGCATTATTAAAAAAGAAGACCAGAAATTTTTGGCTACCGGCGTGCTGGCCGGTATCGTAACTATACCGCTCGGTTGCTTGATTGGCGGATTGGTTGCCGGTTACTCGATCACAATGATTTTGTCCAACCTGGTTCCAATTATTTTGTTTGCTGTACTTATCGTGCTGGGATTGTGGAAATTTCCGCAGGGTATGATCAAAGGGTTCACGGTTTTTGGGCAATTCATCGTCGTCGTTGCGACTTTGGGACTCGCAGCTGGCATCACGCAGCAGTTGACGGGGATTACCATCATTCCAGGGCTTGCTCCGGTTGAAGACGGAATCAAGATCGTTGGCGATATTGCTATTGTACTCGCCGGCGCTTTTGCGATGGTATTTGTAATTACGAAAGTATTTAATAAACCGCTTATGAAGCTGGGCAAGTTGCTCGGCATGAATGAGATTGCGGCAGCCGGGCTGGTTGCGACGCTTGCTAACGTCATACCCATGTTTGGCATGATGAAAGACATGGATGCGCGGGGCAAGGTCATCAACGTCGCATTTGCCGTGTCGGCCGCATTTGTATTCGGCGATCATCTTGGTTTTACGGCCGGGGTCGCGAAGGAAATGATTTTCCCAATGATTGTCGGGAAGCTTGTCGGCGGAATTACGGCGGTGGTTGTAGCCCTGTTTTTGGCTAAGAAGATGGCTCCGGAACCGAAGGAAGAACTTCAGGAGTCATAATAGCGGTTTTTTTCAGAATATTATTTTTACGTATGCAGGTTTCTATCTAATCCTCTCGTTTGAGCCCATCTTGAAAAAGGTGGGTTTTTTATGATATCAGACTCTCATTCCGCATTGTGGCATCACTGAAGCAGCAATTGGGAAATTATGCGGAACTCGCCGTCAAGGTAGGTGTGAATGTACAACCCGGCCAGACGGTTGTGGTGATGGGACCGATCGCGGCAGCCGACCTGATCCGGTTGATTACTCTGCATGTTTACAAGGCAGGCGCCCATAATGTTCATGTGGAATACAATGATGATCAGCTGTCCAAGATTAAATACCTGCATGCACCGGAAGAAGTATTCTCGGAATTTCCGGAGTGGAAAGCCAAATCGATGGAGGAATATGCGGAGAAGGGTGCGGCTTTTATCCAGATTTATTCTCCTGATCCGGATTTGCTGAACGAAGTGGAACCATCGCGGATTGCGACCGCTGCCAAAACGGCTGCTGCCGCATTAAACAAATACCGCAGTTATCTGATGTCCCACAATAACGCTTGGACGTTGATTTCGTATGCTACTCCTGAATGGGCAAGCAAGGTGTTCCCGGGCGAAAGCCAGGAATCGGCGGTACAGAAACTGTGGGAACGTATTATCGATGCAACTCGCATTGATCAAGAAAATCCGGTTGAAGTATGGGGCAGACAGAATGCGAAGCTGAGCGAAATGGTGGCCTTCCTGAATGACAAACGCTACAAGCAGCTTCAATATGAAGCTCCGGGCACATCGCTGACCATTGATCTTCCGGAAGGACATGTTTGGCTTGGCGGAGCCAAAGAGAATACGCGCGGAGTTTGGTTTATCCCAATATTCCAACTGAGGAAGTCTACACGCTTCCAAGCAAGGACGACGTAAATGGAACCGTGCGCAGCACAAAGCCGCTTAACAATAACGGCGTCATTATCGATGGGTTCTCGCTGACGTTCAGGGAAGACAAAGTCGTTGACTTCAGTGCCGAAAAGGGAGCTGAGGCGCTAGAGAAGCTGTTGGATACGGATGAAGGAGCAAGAGCTCTGGGTGAAGTAGCGCTGGTTCCTTATGATTCTCCGATTTCAAACTCGAATGTTATTTTTTACAATACTTTGTTCGATGAAAATGCATCTTGTCACCTTGCGCTTGGCCAAGCCTATCCTGTAACCCTCAAGGGCGGTACGAATATGGACGAAGAGGAACTGGCAAAGCTTGGAGTAAATAACAGTTTGATTCATGTCGATTTTATGATCGGATCCGCTCTAAACTAAATGACGCCGCAAAAACTCCAGAACCTGCGCAAATGCCTGCCGAACATTTTCTTTGTCCAGCTGCATGTCAAACAAGTGGTCCTCACCAGAAAGGGTAAGAAGCGTATGCTCAACTCCCGCACTTTGCAACCGCCGCGCCATGCCGATAGATTGTTCACAAGGCACATCCTGATCATCCTCCCCATGCAGCAGCATAGTAGGCGGAAAAGAATCGTCCACAACTTGTGCCGGACAAAGCAAGTCCAGCTCCTCCTTATCCTGAACAAGGTCCAACCCCGTAACCTCCTGAGTCCAGATTCCCTGTTGACGATAATATAAATAGAGACCAAATCTTTGCTGAATGGAGCTTTCAGCAAGCGTCCGCCTTGTGATCAACTGATCTGCCAGTTCTTTAGGCACCGTAGGTTTTTGCAGATAGAACGGGCTAGGACTCGAAGACCAGTTGGCTTGAATATCCCCATAGCCATAAAAAGACACGACCGCTTGCAAAGCCGGCTCTCTGGATCCGGCAAGCAGAGCGAGGTATCCACCTGCCGAATTGCCTACAACGGCTATAGCGGATGGCTCAAAGCCAAGCTGAGTGAAAGCATTCTCTCGTAGCCAGCGAAGAGCATCCTGAATATCTTCAATAATAGCTGGGACCCGCGTTTCAGGGGCTAGTCGATAATCAATGGACAGACCATATTAATCCGCCTCCATGAATATAGACAATCACAGCGGAACTAGTCTGACAAGCACTGTAAAAGTCTCTAAACAATTCAACACCTTCAATTGTTTTATAACAAATCGTTCTCATCGTTATTCCCCCTATTTTTGACTTCATTTTCTACATTGTTTATCCTTTATACATACATATAAAGGAGCTGATCCGCGTGCGTCAACTTCAAAGGTAACCCATCGGGCATGAGTGAAAGCGAATACACCATTACGAATACACCATTATGCTATACTCCACCCTTACTCCGACGCAATACAATTAAGAAGACGTCAGACTTGCAATCATAAGGAGTTAAAGACATGGAATTCAGAGTAGAACATGTATTGAAGATGGCTCGACTGCAGCATGCAAAAGTGCTAGGGGGCAGCAAAGGGATTACGAATATAATAAAAGGCATCACAATTATGGAAGCTCCCGACATCGCAGATTGGCTGAAAGGCGGAGAGATGCTGCTGACCAGTCTATATCCGATCCTCAATTATACAGAAGCAGAGCAGCGCGAATTTATGTTCCGCTTGGCTGACAAAAGCGTCAGCGCCATATTGATCAAAAACCACCGTTTTGTTAAGAAGATTCCCGAGGCAATCATAGAAATAGGCGAACAGACGGGGCTGCCCATTATCCAAATCCCACAGGACATCCCTTATGTAGATGTGCTCTATCCGGTTATGGAAGAACTGTTTAATAACCAGGTAATGAAGCTCAAATATTTTAAAGAGGTGCATGATCGCTTCACTACACTCTCCTTAACAGATAGCGGTATGGAACCAATAATCACTACATTGGAACAATTAATCGGAAACCCTGTTGCCATCTATGACCGAAATTTTGTCTGTATGACTCATACTTCCTTGTACACGATTCCCACACACCAACAGGAGCATATTGTAGAACGCGAGAAAATATTCGAAACCAAATTTCCTTATTATTGGATAACTACGCAAGTTACCGAACCGGAGATGAAATCGCTCCACCATGTAGTCGTGCCTATTCGTACAGTAAACCGTATTAAGGTGCATCTCGTTATCACCGAAATCCATAAACAATTAGAAGAATTAGATTTCATTGCAATAGAGAATGCCGCTACTGCTCTGTCTCTAGAACTGGTCAAGCAATTTGCTGTGGCGGAAGTCGAGCGGAAATATAAAAATGACATCATTGATGATCTGCTTGCAGGTAAAGGTCAGATGTTGGAGACGGTGTATCAACGAGCTAACCTGATCGGCTGGGATTTAGATCGATCATATGCTGTGCTTTTGTTTCATGTGAAAGAAGAGTTCATCTCGTTCAACCAACAAGAAATGTTTAAACCTAAAAACTTGCGCAGACTGCAGAGTAAAACATTTACTTACTTACACGAAGCAATTGACGCTCAATTTGCAGATGCTATTATGCGTAGCCGAAGCGATACCATCATTCTGCTACTGCCTGTTGATTCTCAGGAAGGGAAAGAGAAAATCTGGTTGCCAGCAGTTAAAGACAAAATCCGCGGGATTCAAGACAACATCCGCACGAAAACGAAAGATATTGTAGTACAGGTCGGCATCGGCAATGTGGCAGCAACTGTCATGGATATTTCGAGAAGCCATCAAGAGGCGCAAGAAGCCCTGAACCTCGGCGGTACACTCTACGGTAGCGAATCGATTACCGCCTTCGCCGAGCTCGGTTTATTCCGCCTGCTCTGTCAGTATCCAGATCCTGCCGTATTGACCTCGTTTATTCCCGCTTCTTTAAACAGGCTCGTTCAAAGCAAAAGCGCCATCAAAAAAGATTTGCTGCATACGCTTGAGGTCTTTTTGCAGCATAACCAAAATGCTGCAAAAGCAGCTCAGGATTTGTTTGTCCATTACAAAACGGTCATGTACCGACTGGAACGGATCAAAGAAATTAGCGACATGGATTTCGATAATTCTGAAGAGATGCTGGAAACCCGGGTTGGTCTAAAAATTCTGGATTTAATAAATAACGAAGAAGAACACTAAAAATTTTAACTAAATAAACCCTGTTTTTAGCTAAGGTGGATAAAGAAGCTGTTAATCTTTTATCCACCTCTGTTAATGACGCCCACATAGGTAAGCGCTTACAATTAAGGTGTAAGAAAGTTAATCAGCACTTTTGAAGCACTTTTATCATCGTAGAAAGGAACGGTAAGTATGGGAGAACTAAGTAAAGATATCACGCAGATGTTAGAATGGCTCGGATATTTCGGAAATGATCCTGAAGGAGGTATTACCAGACTTCTTTATTCTAAAGAATGGCTCAACGCTCAGAAAGCTCTAGAAGATTGGATGAACAAAGAAGGTTTCCATGCTCACTTTGATGAGGTGGGCAACCTGTTTGGAGGTCTACAAGGAACGAAGTATCCGGATGAAACGATTTTGACCGGTTCTCACGTGGATACAGTAAGCAATGGCGGTTTATACGATGGACAATACGGTATTGTCGCAGGTCTGCTTGCGGTTAAATATTTACAAGAAACCTATGGTCAGCCGTTGCGCAATCTTCAGGTTGTATCGATGGCTGAAGAAGAAGGCAGCCGTTTCCCATATACATTCTGGGGGTCAAAAAACATCGTAGGCACAGCAGAACGCAAAGAAGTAGAGAGCATTGTTGATTTTGATGGCGTAGCTTTCGTGGATGCGATGAGAGAATGCAACTTTAATTTCCGCCAGGAATCTAGAGAACTTCGCAAAGACCTGAAAGCGTTTGTAGAAATCCATATCGAGCAAGGCAGTGTTCTGGAAACAGAGCAAAAACCCGTTGGTGTAGTCCACAGCATTGTAGGCCAGCGCAGATTTACCGTAGAAGTGATAGGTGAGGCTAACCATGCAGGTACGACTCCGATGAGTTACCGCAAAGATGCTGTCCAAGCTGCAAGCGCTATGATCTTTGACGTCATAAGCCGAGCGGACAAACACGGAGATCCGTTAGTGGCAACGATCGGCAAAATCGAAGTGAAGCCAAATGTAGTTAACGTCGTTCCAGGATACGCCTTATTCACGATGGACATTCGTCATACCGAGAAAGACGTACTTGTTCAATTTACGGAAGAAATTACGAATTCCATTAAGAACATTGCAGAAGAACGGAAAGTAGAACTGAAAATCGATATGTGGATGGATGCAAATCCGGTTCCAATGGATAAACATGTCGTAGAAGTCATTGAACGCGAGTGTCGGGAACAAGGCTTGAAGTATAAGCTGATGCATAGTGGGGCAGGGCATGATGCCCAGATTCTGGCTCCTTTTGTACCATCGGCCATGATCTTTGTACCCAGCAGGCAAGGAATTAGCCACAATCCGGCTGAATATACCGAGCCTTATGATCTAGCCGAAGGTGTGAAGGTTCTGATCGGAACTCTGTATAATTTGGCATACAAGGAATAAACGACGTCTTGGCAAATAACTTGCCTACAACCTTATATAAGGAGCAGAAAAAGATGAAGGTACAAACCCCTACTACACCTAAGCAAGGTGGACTTGAATATTGGAAAAAGGTCGTCATTTTATTTTGCCTTGGTTGGACTGTCATCTGGATATACAGAACAATACTGAATCCGATTTTACCGGAAATTAAAATACAACTTGGCGTTGAATCGGATGCCAGCATGGGTCTTATCTCTAGTTTGTTTTTTCTAGCATACACTTCAATGCAGATTCCATCCGGCTTTATGGCTGATAAATTCGGAAAAAAAATAATGTTGATTCCGGGTTTCCTTATCTTTGCTTTCGGAGTCTTTACCGTCGGAATCGCACCGTCCCTGATTTTCCTCCTGGTAGGCAGCTTCCTGGCAGGGCTTGGACAAGGAACGTACTACGGACCTGCTTATTCGATCTCATCGTCCACAATCCCGGCCGAGAAGCGGGGCTTCTCTACCGCCATTATTAACAGCGGTTCAGCGCTCGGAATGGCTATCGGGTATATCGGTTCCTCTTACTTGGTGAAAGGGCTAGGTTGGGACTGGAGACCGTTGCTCGTCGTCACAACTGTCCTGATTATTATTATGGCGATCGCCTTTGCCAAAGTCATTAAGGAAAAACCGGTTTCGAATAACGTTGCAGCTAACAAGGAAAAAGATACAGATGATAAAGCAACGATGAAGACGCTCTTTGGCGATATCCGAATGATCTCCGCTTACGTGATTTACTTTGCAATATGTTATGGGTATTACATGATTGTGACTTGGCTGCCAAGTTACCTGCAAATGGAGCGCGGATTCCAAGGTGCTGCTATCGGTTTTGCCTCAGCTCTGGTTGCCTTTGCATCTGTGCCAGGTGCGCTGTTGTTCAGTCGGTTATCCGACAAGTTCAAGAACAAGAAGATTATGGTTGTAATTATTTTGCAAGTGATTGCCGCAGTTACCTTGTATCTAACAGTCGCTATTCAGAGCAACGAACTGCTGATGTTGTTCCTGATTATGTACGGTTTCTTCGGTAAACTGGCTGTTGATCCGATCATGATCTCATACGTAGCAGATATTGCGCCTAAGCAAGGGTATAGTACAACATTCGGCGTGTTTAACTTCTTCGGAATGATGTCCTCGGTCATCGCTCCGTTCGTAACTGGCTTGATTTCAGACGCTACAGGCAGTAAGGTTTTGGGCTTTTACCTAGCTATCGGCATCATTATTGTAGGCACTGTATTCCTGTTCTTCGCAAATTTAAGGAAGCGCCCTGCGCTGTAAAAGAACAACAGCATTGATTTCATACACAAAATTAAGAGAAAAAGGAGATACACACAATGGGATATCCAACTGATCTGTTGTCCAGTCGTTCTATCATTCAACATGGCAAATATGCCTTAATCACTCCGGAAGGCCTGGTTAACAACGTAGTACCGGGCTTTGACAACTGCACGATATCGATTCTGGCAACCCCAAAACTTGGAGCAAGCTTTGTCGATTATATGGTTACCATGCACAAAGGCGGCGCAAATACGGATGGTTTTGGCGGGCAAGAACAGATCGAAACTTTCGTTTATGTGCTGGAAGGTGAAGTCGAGGCATCTGCTGCTGACAAGTCGTATAGGCTGACAAGCGGTGGATATCTGTACTGTCCGCCAGGAACGAAGATGTATCTGAACAACTTGGTAGACGGCGACAGCAAATTGTTCTTGTATAAACAAAAGCATAAACCGTTAAAAGATTTGAAACCATGGGTCGTATCTGGGCATTCAGGCAACATTCCTGAAGAAGATTATGATGGAATGACAAATATGAGAATTCAGGATTTACTTCCTAAAGATCTCGCTTTTGATATGAATTTTCACATATTAACCTTCGATCCGGGCGCATGTCATCCATTCATCGAAACGCATGTACAGGAACATGGGGCTTACCTGCTGTCTGGTGAAGGACTGTACAATCTGGATAACAAGTGGATTCCGGTAAAACAAGGCGACTATATCTTCATGGGTCCATATGTGCAGCAAGCTTGCTATGCAGTTGGTCGCGAGAAACTAGCTTATGTTTACTCTAAAGATTGCAATCGGGATGCGGATCTCTAAGCTCGTGTCATGAAGCAAATCGAATGAACAGAGGTGTTAGCATTGAAAATATTCAGACAACAGTTACACGAGTTAATCACAACAAAGCTGCACAAGGCGGGTTTAACAGAAGAACATGCCGCCGGCGCAGCAGATGTTCTGGTTCATGCCGACATAAGGGGCATTCATTCTCACGGCGCTATGCGAGTGGAATACTATGCGGAGCGAATCGCCAAAGGCGGATTAAATACAAATCCCGAGTTTAAATTTAACAAAACAGGCCCCAGCACAGCGATATTTGATGGGGACAATGGAGTAGGTCATGTCGCTGCCAAACTAGCTATGGATGAGGCCATCGAGATGGCGAGAGAACACGGGATAGCAGCTGTTGGCGTCAGAAGAATCGGACACAGCGGAGCCCTATCCTATTTTGTAAGGCAAGCAGCCAAATCCGGAATGATCGGTATTTCGATGTGTCAATCCGATCCGATGGTCGTGCCCTTCGGCGGCTCAGAACCTTATTATGGGACGAATCCGATTGCATTTGCCGCTCCTAGCCATGATGGACGGATCATGACGCTGGACATGGCGACGACGATACAAGCCTGGGGCAAAATTCTTCATGCCAGATCAAGACACGAGTCGATCCCGGATTCATGGGCAGTCGATAAAGAAGGCCATTCGACGACAGATCCTTTTAAAGTCAATGCCTTACTTCCAATTGCCGGTCCTAAGGGATATGGTCTGATGATGATGGTGGATGTGCTCTCAGGTATTCTGCTCGGCCTGCCATTTGGGAATAAAGTTTCATCAATGTACCATGATCTAACCGAATACCGAAATCTTGGTCAGTTTCATCTTGTCATTAACCCTGCATTTTTTACGGACCCTGACATGTTTAAACAACATATTTCGAATACCATGGACGATTTGAATCATATCAAACCGGCGCCTGGCTTTGAGCAAGTGCTGTTCCCCGGACAAAATAATGATCTGATTCAAGAACAATACGAGAAAAATGGTATTGAAATGGTAGACGATATTTATGAATACCTGGTATCAGACGTCGTTCATAGAAATCAGTATGACAACAAAGATCCATTTGCCAAGTAACTTCACACAATTGTCTATTCTGACCGAAGAGGAGCTTGTACTTATGTTATATTCCATCATTAAAGAAAATTCCTATCAAGATTCAGTTAACCTCATGCTCTTAACAAACAAAATTTCCACACTGGATGGAGTAGAGCAGGCCTCTATTATGATGGGGACGCCTGCGAATAAAGATATTTTTCATAATACTGGCATGTACACGGATGAACTCGACAAAGCGGGTCCTAACGATATGTGCATCGTAATCAAGACTAATAGTAAAGAACACGTATCCGAGGTGTTAGCTACCATTGAATCGGAACTGAAAAATCAGGCGGTAGGCAGCAGCAAGCAGGAATTCCAATCCGTGCGGACTTGGGACAAAGCGCTGCAAGCGCTCCCTAATGCTAATCTTGCTCTTATTTCTGTCCCTGGCCAATACGCAGCGGAAGAAGCGGAACAAGCGCTTGACCGTGGGTTGCACGCTTTTATCTTTAGCGATAACGTTGATGCCCAGGACGAACTGCGTCTGAAGCAAAAGGCGCATGACAAAGGCTTGCTGGTCATGGGTCCAGACTGCGGAACCGGAATTGTATCCGGTGTTCCGATTGCTTTTGCCAACGTAGTACAACAAGGCAACATTGGCGTTATCGGTGCTTCAGGCACAGGCATTCAAGAAGTTACCACCCTCATTGCCCGGTTGGGCAGCGGCGTGAGCCAGGCAATCGGGACAGGCGGACGCGATCTGTCTGAACCGATTGGAGCGATTGCGATGCTGGATGCGATTCAAGGACTAGAGCATCACAAAGCTACTGAAGTGATCGTCGTTATTTCCAAACCGCCTGCCATCGAAGTACGGAATCAGGTCGTTCGACTGTTACATCGTATATCCAAACCGGTAGTCGCTATCTTCGTCGGCGAAGAGCCAGAAACACATGAAGGCACGGTACATTATTCCTATACGCTGGAAGAGACTGCCATGATAGCCGTGGATTTGTCTAAAGGCAGAGAAGTTAGGGCGAACTACAATAAACTGAACATTACGGCTCCGCAGACGAAGCTGACACCAGAGCAGACAACAATTAAAGGTCTATATTCCGGTGGTACACTCGCTTACGAAGCTGCGGTTCTTATTTCCAAAGGCTTGGAACTGGGACAGTTGATTCATGAAGATGGATACATGTTAAAAGCTAAAGGTCATGAAGTGATTGATCTGGGAGATGACAAATATACACAAGGTAAACCACACCCGATGATTGATCCAGAAACGAGAATCCATTACATCGAGCAGGCAGCCCAGGATAAATCCACAGCGATTATTATGCTGGATGTCGTTCTAGGGTACGGTTCACATGAAGATATGGCTGGCGCACTTTTGCCTGTCATTGAGAAAACACAGAGTGAAGCTGCAGCACAAGGCAAAAGCTTATATTTCGTAGCAACGGTGTGTGGCACCGAACAAGACCCGCAAAATTATCAAGAGCAAAAGGCCAAACTTGAACGAGCAGGCGTTATTGTTAAAGACAGTAACAATCAGGCTGTGCGAACCGCTCTGGCGATGATGGGCATCCAGCTTCAGGATAAGGATAAATCATTCATTCCTGCAGTGCAGACCGAACAAGGAAACATCAACGTATCTGAATCCATTGTTAAACTGCTGAGCGGAAAGCCAGAAGTTGTGAATGTGGGGCTTAAGAAATTTGTAAATGCAGTAACCAGCCACGGCGGAAATGCCGTTCACTTTGACTGGCGCCCGATAGCTGGAGGCAATGAGAAGATGCGGAAAATTCTGAGCCTGCTCAAATAAATTGAAGTTCGAACAACCTCTTAAATAAACAACAAGGAGAAATGCAGCATGTATGGACCATATCAAACAATCGATGAAGCCAATCAGGCAGTCATTCAAAAAATTGTAGCCGGTGCCCCTTTCTTGGTGGACGTCGTTCCTGCCAAATCAGTAGTGGACCAATTAAATGGACAGGTGCTTCTGCATGCCGGTCCACCCATTCTATTCACAGACATGACAGGCCCCATGCAGGGCGCTTGTATCGGAGCGGTCTTGTTCGAAGGTTGGGCAGCGGACGAAGAACAAGCGATGACCATGCTGGAGCAAGGAGAAGTAACCTTCATTCCCTGTCATCATGTCAAAGCTGTGGGGCCTATGGGCGGAATCACCTCCGCTAACATGCCGCTGCTAGTGGTAGAAAATCAGACGGATGGCAACCGCGCCTTTTGCACCATGAATGAAGGAATCGGGAAAGTGCTGCGCTTCGGAGCCTATTCCGAAGAGGTCATTCAGCGTCTGCAATGGATGAGAGATGTGCTGGGCCCTACCCTTTCTAAAGCCCTACGCCAGACTGAGCAAGGTCTGAATATTAATGTGATGATCGCGAAGGCAATCACAATGGGTGACGAATTCCATCAGCGGAATATCGCAGCTTCTCTCGTATTTCTAAAAGAAATAAGTCCTTATATTTTACAAACCGATGCAACCGAAACAGACAAATTGGCTGTAGTGAAGTTTCTGGCTGATACCGATCAGTTCTTCCTGAATGTTGCCATGGCAACCTCTAAAGCGGTACTGGATGCTGCAAGAATGATTGAGCACGGTACTGTCGTAACGGCGATGTCGAGAAATGGCCAAAACTTCGGAATCCGAATCAGCGGCATGGGAGACAAATGGTTTACCGCTCCAGTTAATACACCGCAAGGTTTATTCTTCACCGGTTATTCCCAAGACATGGCGAATCCCGATATCGGCGATAGCGCCATTACGGAGGCATTCGGTATAGGAGGCATGGCCATGGTGGCTGCCCCGGGTGTGACCCGCTTCGTAGGTGCGGGCGGTTTTGACGATGCACTGGCAACCAGCAATGAAATGGCTGAAATTTGCATTGGCCATAACCCTAACTTTACGATTCCAACTTGGAACTTTCAGGGAATCTGTCTCGGTATTGATGCAAGAAAAGTCGTTGAAACAGGCATCACACCGGTAATTAATACCGGGATAGCCCACAAAGAGGCTGGAGTAGGCCAAATCGGGGCAGGTACAGTACGCGCACCTCTAGCTTGTTTTGAAAAAGCGCTTGAAGCGTATGCCCAGAAACTGGGTCTAATTTAAACAACACGAAGGAACAGAGGAGAGTGGCAGTCGCATGAAACATTTAATCCAGGCAGATGGAGTATGCAGCGCAGCTGTCCTCCCTCTCCTTCATAGCGGTAAGCTAGGCTGTGTGCATAGTATATTTCACAATGGCTGGAATATCCGGATGGGAGATGGGCTTATTTTTATAGGCACTACAAAGAACGGGCAGCTTCCTTTCGGCATTCATCTGGAAGACAAACAAGTGCCAAAGCTCATTTCTATGCTCCAGCAAGATGAAGAAGATCAGATGATTCATTATGACAGCGATACATCGTCTCTTCTCTTTTCTTCCTTCTGTATTAAATTAGATCCTCAGGCAACTTATCAATCTGGGATAGGACCAAGAACGGAGCAACCGGAATTGCTGCTTCATATTCTGAATGCGTTTGCAACCGAGCTGCTTATTCATAATCAGCCAACAGGCACAGGTATTTCGATAGATCATTTCATCGAATGTTTCATTAACGAAGCTCATGCAGCTTGTTCGGATAGTGAACAAAAAATGATGCAGCTAATAAATACGGTACTGGCCGGGAACTTGTCACAGATAGATTTAATACTCAGATATTGGATGGGACGCGGAAAAGGCCTAACCCCTGCCGGAGATGACATGCTGGCGGGAATGCTTGCGGTGGATGCAATAGCTGGGATATTCACGGATACGTTCCGCTTACATTTATCTGAACTGGTGGAGAAAGAAGCACTAACTACCGACATCAGCCGGGAATACCTAAAGTATGCGCTGAATCGAAACTTCAGTTCAACAGTGATAGGTGTCATGAATGCTCTTCTGCAACAAGATGCAGACAGCTTGATTAAGCGGACCAGGGAATTGCTGCGTGTAGGACACAGCTCAGGTCTGGATACAGCATTCGGCATACTGATCGGTATGCTGATTATTAGGAGGAATTCAAATTGGCACAAAAAGTTGTGATTGCTCTTGGCGGCAATGCTATTTTACAACCTAAACAACAGGCAACCTATGAGAATCAAATAGCAAATATCCAGAAAAGCTGTGAAGTGATCGCCTGCATTGTGAGTCAAGGTTATGAAGTCATTATTACGCATGGGAACGGTCCTCAAGTAGGGAATATATTGCGTCAGCAGGACGAAGCCAGAGAAGTGGTTCCGCCGTTTCCGCTGCATGTGTGCAGTGCGGAATCCCAAGGCTTTATCGGGTACATGATGGACCAATGCATGAAAAATGTACTGCAAAAACTGGGACTAAATCAGGCTGTTACAAGCATCCTGACACAAACGGAAGTATCTTTGAAAGATCCTGCATTTTTAAACCCCACTAAACCCATTGGTGTTTTCTACAGCGAAGAAGAGGCCAAACGTCTTGCTGAAGACAAAGGTTGGGTTGTCAAAGAAGATGCAGGCAGAGGCTGGCGTCGCGTTGTTCCATCTCCAATGCCTCAATCCATTGTTGGCGCTGATGTAATCAAGTCCTTGGCTAGTCAGGGAGCCATTGTCATTGCCGCAGGTGGAGGAGGTATTCCTGTATCCCGGCAACCAGACGGGACCCTTGTCGGTGTGGAAGCCGTCATCGATAAAGATCGCAGCGGATATCAGCTTGCCCAGGATGTGCAGGCGGATATATTTATGATTCTGACCGATGTTCAAAATGTATATGTGAACTACGGAAAGCCGAATCAAAAGTCACTGGAAACAATATCTCTTGAAGAAGCCAAGCGATATGCGGATGAGGGCCAGTTTAGTGTCGGAAGTATGGGCCCTAAGATGGAATCAGCCATAGGCTTTGCAGAAAAGGGCGGCATTGCTATCATTTGTTCCCTGGATCAGGCTGATCTCGCCCTGGAAGGAGCAGCGGGTACCCGTATCGTCCAGGATAATCTGCTGCGCTGTATGTAATGAAGGATTGATAAATCAATACTTTTTCCGACAGGATACAAGGTTAGAATCAACAAAGGAGCTTGCCACCATTACCAGTGAATGCAACTCCAGTTTCTTTGAAGCAGGAGAAATTGGCATTGGCAACACGTTGATATCAGAAATCTATGCCAAAATCAATAAACGATTTAGAGGTTGGGATGAGAACAAACGTTCTAGAAAATGATTGACATCTAAATAGATCAAATATATACTATTATCAAATCGGAAGAAGAGCGGGAGAAGCACCTCGCAGGACAGGCTATAAAGCCTTTCTTGTGGGGTGCTTTTTGGCATTCTTTCAGGAAAATTTGGATAAGGGAGATGATTGTATTGGTGCAACGAAGAAGAACTAAATGGTATTTAAACGCTTTAGCCGTCCTAGTCATGTGTTTTCTTCTTGTCGCTAGACCAGCTTATGCAGAGGCTTCAAATACAGGGTGGGATGCTGCATTAACAACAATTAATGAGTTGCATGACAGCCTTACCTCATTGGAATTAGCCAATAAACAGGATAAGCAGCAAATTCAGGTATTGCGCCAGCAAAACAATGACAAGCTTAAGGAAATTAATTCGAAAGTAAAGCTGATTGATAAGGTACAGCTCGATAAGTTAAAGACAGAAGCAGACCAGATTCAGAATAAATACGCTCCTTTGCTTGCGGAATATACAGATCTCGGCAAGAAAGCGACAGAGGCGAGGAAACGCAAAGATCGAAAATCTGTTCTTCTGTATGATCTTAAGCGAAACCGAATAAAGGGTGCTGTTAATACGGCGCGACAGGAGATCAAATTGATAAAGGATGCTTTAACCGATGCGAAGAAGCAGGCTGCCGCAAAAGCCAAAATCGTTAAAGATGCGTTATTACCGGTACAAACGTTAAAGAAACAAATCACAGCCGAGAACAAAAAAATAACGGACTTCAATAAAAATATAAATGTAGTAAATAAACGTTATAGAGCAGCTGTCAAGCAGGGAGACGCTGTGGAGGCTGCTGCAGAATTGAAACGGATCGTTGATGATGCTAACCAGATTCATGCTTTACAGAAGAAGATATTTGAATGGGAGGGGAATATTCGGAGCACAATTCGTGCTGCAGAAGCCAAGCTATCGAAATAAGTGTTTATTTTGAATAATGCGGATGTACCCAGCTCCATTTGATTTCATATTTATCCCCTTTCATTTGAGTACGCTTGATTGTCCGCTTGTACAGTTTTCACAAGCGAAGAAATGATCCCCAAGTGCATTGCTTCGTGGATGAATGCGAAGTTAAACAGCTCGCCTGCCGTTTCGAACCTCAGCGGCCCCATTTCAATCGGTGGATTCAAAGGCATTATCAACGACTCGGGGTCTACCTTGGACAGATCGTCGTACCGCGCGGATAAATATTGAATCAGTTCCTCCTTCGATGGGGGCGTGACAGTCCAGTCCGACGGTTTCGTTCCGGTCATGAATAAGCCGGAATAGTTTTCCGGCAGCTTCGTATTTAACGCCGGGCTTGCGGAGAGAAACCAATTCAGCATAGTCACGATATGACCGGTGTTCCAACGAATGGTATTCTTAAATCCTGCCGGAGTAATATCGTAGATTTCTTCCGGAATCGCTTGAATGGATCCGATCACCAATTGATGCACCGTTTTTGCGGTTTGGATGCTTGCTTGGGACATTGTACATTCCTCCTAATGGTTTGGCTATGCTCTAACCACCCGAGATTAGCCCACAAACTACTGCCAAAACCATACTTTTCACTGCCATTTGGTGCCAATATGGCTTTTTTTTCGGCCAGCAATAAAAAGCGGTTGTTTTTTGGGTGGATATACCCAAGAAAACAACCGCCATCTAAGTCATCGTTATTGCGCCTTGATTAGTGCGTTTTTCTCCTTCAGACTTGTTGCTATAAGACGCGCGCCAGCATTCTGCCAATTGTAGCAGGTGCGCTCGGGCACGCAGGAACGGAACCACGCCAAAGCATCTTGGGAAGGGGCATCCAGCTGATTACCCGAATAACGTACGCTATATGGCTTAATTCCGACGACGTAAAGGGAAGTACAAAGTATTGTAAAACTTCCATTCGTCCGTCGTGCCAAACGATTCATCCTGGCGCGGCTTTATTTGCAGTATACTTTCGATAAGCAGAGATTTAAGCTCGTTAGCTCGTTCCATTATACCATCAACCGCTCCTCGCTTCCGTAGCCTTTCGTCAATCAGCTTCAACTGCGTGAGCGGGCTTGACGCCAAACGCTCCAGGTTGCCCAAGTTGCTAGTCGCGCGCCGGATATGACGGTAGAGCTCCTCATCGTCCATCTCCTCCGGTTTCGCATCCTCATCAATACGAGCCTGGACGCTTTCGACCAAACGCAGTTTGGAGCGTTCCAGGCGCAGCTTGGGGAACATCATTAAAGCGAAGTTGTCGAGCAAAGCCCGAATCGGATACACAAACACTTGGAATGCAATGGAAACCATCATGCTGATCATCAATAACAACAGTGTAATAAAATCGAAACCCGTCCCCGTTCCAAGCCAAATAACAAGCGCAACCTGACCGGAAAAAATGAGCGTAAAAAAGACAGAATAATCGAGGGACCGAAACAAATCGGGCAGCCAGGATTCCCCTTGCTCCCTGATTTCTTTGATCATCGTATACGCGCTAAACACCAGCATTCCTGTACCTTGTGCCATTATGATTCCCTTGTTCCATGCGTCGTTCGGATAAAAGAAGGCCAAAGCCGTCATGCAGGCAAATATAAGAAGCGGCACATAAATGCGTTCCGTTTATCTTCTTTTCCGGCGACAGTGGATAGAACGGCACCTTGCCACAAAACCAAAGGCAGATAGGAGGAGATATCTTGTATCTTGCTAAGTGGCAGTGCGATGCGCTGAGGTTCTAGGCTGTAAGGCATCAATACGGCAGCCCCAACACCGAACGAGCAAACAATTACGCCAAGACCGGCCAGCAATAGCCGAACGTTTCTTGCATCTCGGCTGACTATATATAAGCCGAACCAAAACATGAGTCCGAAATAAATAATCTGCACAGTGATCATGCCGATTGTTCTCCTTTACTTGAAGCCATGGAAATAAAAGTCGAAATTCTGGTCATGATTCTCTTCTTATTATAGGCCGAATGTTATGCGCAGTCAGTTTTTTAACGATATTGTAGCATACTCGTATGGATGCAGTTATTTTACAGCAATCGTTCCGGCGCGGCTGATAAGCTCTAATGTATTGGATGCATCCCCAATCGTGCCTTCGATTGATTTTTCCGTGCTCTGTTTTACCTTGAAGCCATCTAAACCAACGCTTATATCCGATGAGTCGCTGCTTGCGGTAAGCTTTAACGAAGCAGGGGGTGTTTTATAAGATACGGCGATATCTCCGGATTGTGTTTCTACTCGCAGCAACTTTCCTTCTTCGATCTCTTTAACGGATACTTCCCCATAGGTTGAAGTGATGTTCATCACGGGGCTGGTCACGTCTGTCATATAGCTGGCGCCGCTGCCTGTGGTTACCGTTAATTCGTTTAGCGAGCTGTCTTTCAATTTGATATCCCCGTCTTTGGAAGTAAACTCACCCTTGTCTGCTGACAGTCCTTCGATGTTCTCAGACCCCGAATTGTTGGCAATGACAATGTTTTGCGCCGCTACATTCTTCATCTTGATGTCACCTGCATTATTGTTCAATGTAATCGTATCAACTTCACGGTCGGGAATCGAGATATAGATCGTCCCTTTTTTTCTAAAAGTGAACCCCGCCATGGCACTACCCTGGTCTTCCTGGGTAACAACAATTTTATTCCCGTCATGGTTAATCGTTACAGGGTCGCTCTTATTGTTCTGCCGCTTACCTTCACAAGCGATGGTGATGTTCGGGGAATCAGACCGCTTGAATTCAATGTCCCAAGATTCGTTGTTGACTTCAATTTCTTCAATGCGGTTAGCCTCATAGGAAGATTCATGCTTATAACTTGTTGCTTTCCCTACACCTTCGCAGCCCATAACTAACCCGCCAACGGTAAGCAAAACAAGCGAAGTGGTTATGATTTTTCTCATGCTCTAGTCCTCCATTCATGTACGGTGTAATTTTTAAGCCACATCGGTTCGATCTACTTTATAAAAAGAAAGATAGCCAAGGATAAGGCCGAGCAGACAGAGTGCAATCGGGATGGCGATGAAATGAAACAGACTGGTCGAACTGCTCCCGTCAGACACCGTTGTATTAACTACGAATCCAATGATGACAGCCGAGGTAATCGTGGAAGCCGTGGATTTTTTTCGCATGCCAAAAGATAAAGGAATCAGGCTGATTCCCGCGATCATAAATGCATGGATCAACGTTGCTGGAAGGGTAGCCGTCATGTCACCAATATGCACAGGGTCTTCGAATAAACCAATCATCGGATTTAAGAAGTACACTAACAAATTGATTACAAACGTAGAGACGATGATGCTGAAGAAGCTAAATCCAAACACAATCGATAACTTGGCTTGAATGATTTTTTTTCGCTGCAAGGGGTAGGTAAATAATACTTGGATCATGTTGCTCCTGTATTCTTCAATAACTAAACGTGATAAAATAACGCTCGCGAAAATGATATAAGTGATGCGCATCAAAATATCCGTTAAAGACATGAATTCAGTATAATTCTGAAACATCGGTTCAATTTCACCGCGAGAGCCTAGTGCCATCAGCGCAACGGCGGCGAAAATAGCCACAATAGAAATGGCTAATCCTTTAAAATAATGGGATATGTTACTTTTTTGCCATTCTAGCTGTATAAGTTTAAGCATAGCGTTTGCCTCCATGAATGAGATTGATGAAGTACTCTTCTAATGATCCGGCGTGTTGTTTTCGAATATCATTCATCTTGACTTCATTTAATAGTTTTCCCTGATGAATAATGCCAATCGTATCGGCGACAGATTCGATTTCGGATACGATATGACTCGAAATTAAAATGGTCGTTCCGTATCTCTCCTTTAAATGCAAGAAAAGCTCCCGCATTTCCTTAATCCCGATCGGGTCAAGCCCATTGATCGGTTCATCCAGAATGAGAATGTCCGGTTTCGTAACAATCGCGCGCGCAATCCCTAACCGCTGCTTCATTCCTAAAGAGAATTCATGGATTTTTTTCTTCCCTACGCCCTGAAGACCTACGATCTCCAGCGATTCCTTGATCGCAGTCTTATCGCGAACGTCCATGTATCTACAATGAAACTCCAAATTGGCCTCTGCTGTCAGCCGGTCGTAAAACACGGGATATTCAATGATGCTGCCGATCCTTTTTAAGTATTGAACCGATGTTGGCAGAACCAGCTGATCGAATACTTGGATATTACCGGAAGACGGTTTTACCAGATTTAAGATCATTTTCATAATGGTTGTTTTGCCGGCCCCATTCGGACCTAAGAACCCGTAAATTTCCCCTCTGCTGATGCTCATATTGACGTTTGTAATGGTTTCCGTGCCCTTGAATACCTTGCTTACTTGATTGATTTGAATGGCGGCGTTCACTTGTCATTTCCTCCCTTAATGATGTGCTACACTAAGCTTAGGGAATGAAAGTAAAAATAAAGTAAACACAATGGAAAAAGCTCGTAACATTTTAACTAGAGTAAACTCGGGATCTTGTAAATAGAGTAAGATAGAAAAGTGAATACACAGGCTAAGTTTAAAGTGAGGGGAAAATCGCAATGGAATCTGCATCCATACTAGCTGTCGATGATGAAATCGGCATTTTGAAATTATTGGAGATCACGCTTCACAAAGAGAATTTTACGCATATCGACACCGCATCATCGGGCAAAGGCGCGCTGCAGCGGATCAAAGAGAAGGCATATGATATGATTTTGCTCGATATTATGCTCCCGGATCTAAGTGGTTTTGAACTATGTGCGGAGATTCGGAAACATACGAATGCACCGATTATTTTTATTAGCGCACGCTCCACCGACTTCGACAAATTAACGGGTCTAGGGATCGGCGGGGACGATTATATTACCAAGCCGTTTAATCCACTGGAGGTCATTGCCCGAATCAAGGCGATCCTTCGCCGGCAAAGGTTTATGGAGAATGCTCATCAACAAAACACGGCGTTCGATTACGGCTACTTCTCTTTTCATCCGGAATCGGCAACGTTAACCGTGAAGCGTCAACCTGTAGAATGCACGGCGAAGGAACTGGAGCTGCTGCATTTCTTTTGTAAACATCCGAATCATATCTTCACGACGGCTCAGCTTTACGAATTGGTATGGGGAAATGATGTGTACGGGGAAGAAAAAACGGTCACGATCCATATCGCCAAGCTGCGAAAAAAACTCGGCGATGATACCCGAAAACCAAAAATCATCGTGAATTTGCGGGGAATCGGTTATAAATTCATCCCCCCGAATGAGGCACTGTCATGCGAATAAAAACTCGATTTACGATTCATTTGGCATTAGGACTTATTCTATGGATGCTTGGCACGGGTGTACTCGTTGTTATTATTCTTGAAGGCCTTCTTCCCTTGCTCGGTATCCATGTCAGTCTAGATGATGAAGGACTGTTTGTTGGATGGATCTTTGGTGCGAGTACGCTGCTGTGCATCGTCTTGTTTGGATGGTATTTTGGCGGACCGATCGGATTCATCATGGCCTGGATTCATCGACTCTCGCAGGACAACTATGAGCAACCTGCCGATTTGCCTCAAATATATACCCGTAAAGGGAAACTTCGCATGCGGTTCCGCTTGTATCAGGAGGTGCTTGAGTATCTTCAATCCTTGAGAGTCAAACTGCAAGCGAACGAAATCGAGAGGAGCCAAATAGAAGAAGCCAAGCAGGAATGGATTGCGGGGATTTCTCATGATTTGAAAACACCGTTAACCTATATCAAAGGCTACTCAGCGCTTTTATTGAATGAGCAGTACGAGTGGTCGAAAGAAGAGGCGATCTCTTTCATTCGGGAAATGGACGACAAAGGAAAGCATATGGAGGAATTGATTCAAGATTTAAGCCTCGTCACACAGCTCAATCGCGCTGACGGCGCTTTGCCATTACAGAAGACGAATCAAGATATCGTCGAATTTACAAAACGGGTAGTTGCCGATATCAGCAATAGTCCGCAAGCGAGCAGCTATCATTTGCATTTTCAAGCGGATCCACCTGCCATTTATGTTGATTTTGATTTGAAATTCATGCAGCGCATCCTGCAAAATATGATGATGAACTCCATCCTCCACAATCCTGAACATACGAATATATATATACAGATTGCGGATACAGGAGAGCATGCTGTAATCCGCATCAAGGACAATGGCGTAGGGATGCCGGCCCATATGGTGGAGCACCTATTCCAGCAATATTACCGGGGCACGACCACGGATTCTACCTCTGAGGGCACGGGACTCGGAATGGCGATTGTCTACAAGCTGGTTCAGGTTCATGACGGCACAATTAGTGTAGAAAGTGAGCCTTCACAAGGAACTTCGTTCACGATTCGATTGCCGAAAAACTAAGGGGGAGAACCATTTGGAGAAACTGCCGACCATTCAATTGGAAAGATTGACATTACGGCCTTTCCGTCTAGATGATGCCAAAGTCGTTCAAAAATTAGCAGGGGATCCATATATTGCGGAAACAACATTATATATCCCGCATCCGTATGAGGATGGGATGGCAGAACAATGGATAGAAACACATGCTCATAACTTTAATGAAGACCGATCACTGGAACTAGCTATCGTACATAAAGAAGAACAGCATGTAATAGGCGCTATCTGTGTTGGATGTAATAGGAATTTTGATCATGGTGAACTTGCATATTGGATTGGGAGACAGTATAAGAACAATGGATATTGTACGGAAGCGGCAAAAGGTATCGTACGGTATGCGTTTGACGAAATGAAATTGAACCGTATATTTGCCCGTTATCTGGGGAAAAACCCTGCATCGGGTAAAGTCATGGAAAAGTTAGGAATGAAATATGAAGGTCGTTTAAGACAGCATGTAAGGAAATGGAACCAATATGAAGACCTCGTGTATTATGGCCTTTTAAGGGATGAATATATTTCGGAGAACAGCTAAGACATCGCAGGGGAAGTAGAATCCGAAAAACAAACGATTATTCAGGTGTTTTTGTCTTTCACCTTTCTATTACTCAAGTAATATACTATATCATTCTCATACAAGGAGTGATATAGATGGCAAACAGTGATATACGTCTTGCGCTTTGGTCAGGCACTAATTTTTCAGTTCGTCGGATTCTCTTCAGACGAGGAGGCGTTGCGGTCCGTGATCTGGGAGCGTTTCGGTTTGACAATATTCTCTCGAGTTTCCGACTCCGAAATGTTGTGCAGAGCTCTGAAATAACGCTTGTATTATTTTCGAGAATTAACTTTCAGGGATCGTTCCGTGTATTCCGCGGCAGCCAAAACGTAGCGAACTTAGGGAATTTCAACTTTAACAATGTGACATCTTCGTTCATTGTTGTAGGACGCAATCTTACTGACGCTGAAATATCCCAAATCCAAAGCACCGCCAGACCGCCTCAAGACATCCTCGTCATTAGACAGTAATAGGGTGAAATGGATAACTAAAAGTAGCTCATTCCTCAATAGAGGATGGGCTGCTTTGTTTTTCAGCTAACAACATCTTGACAATAACAGGAAACCTGTTATTCTATAACCGACAGGCAGTCGGTCGGTAATGAGGAGGTGTACTATGCGAGTTGTGAAAAAAGCGGAAGAACGCAGGAACGAAATCCTTGACGCGGCGGATGAGCTCTTTGGTCAGAAGGGCTTTGACGGCACAAGTACAAACGATATTCTCGAGAAGGTCGGTATTGCGCGGGGAACCTTGTATCATCACTTCAAGTCGAAGGAGGATATTATGGATGCGTTGATTGATCGGTATAGTGACGGTCTTCTGGATGGGGCACAGGGCATTGCCGCAGACAAGACGATACCCGTAGTCGAGCGCATTATCCGCGTTGTGATGGCTATGAACTTAAGCGGCGGAAGCAGCAAGGAAATTATGGAGCATATTCACAAGCCGCAGAACGCGCTGATGCATCAAAAAATACAAAAGGTCATCATCAACGGCCTTCCGCCGATCCTGACAGCAATCATCCGCGAAGGCATTGAGCAGGGAATGTTCAGCACACCGTTTCCGTATGAATGCATGGAAATGGTTGTGATCTATGCGAATACCGTTTTTGATGACGATATGATTACCTTGACGAATGAGGAGCGCGGTTCACGAATGCTGGCCTTTGTTTGTAACGTAGAAAGGCTGCTCGGTGCAGCAAGCGGAAGTCTGATGGACGTCATGCAGATGTTTGGTGGAGGAGACGAGAGCAGCCATGAATAAACCAGAGAAGTCTTTCAAGAAATTTCTCCTACTGTGGTCGGGACAGCTTATTTCAACCATAGGAAACGGGCTCACATCGTTCGGGCTTGGGATTTATGTTTTCCAACAGACCGGAAAGGCTTCGGCCATGGCGCTTGTAACCTTGCTTGCGTTCATGCCGTCGTTACTCTTAAGCGCATTTGCCGGAGTGCTTGCGGACCGCTATGACCGCAGACTGTTAATGGTGCTAGGCGATAGTCTTTCTGCGATCGGCCTTGTATTCATCCTCATATGCATGCTTCGCGGAGAAGCACAGCTATGGCAAATTTGTGCGGGAGTTACCATAAGCTCGGTGTTTTCATCGCTGCTTGACCCCGCATACAAGGCTACGGTTACGGATTTGCTGACCGAGGAGCAGTATACGAGGGCAAGCGGTTTTGTCCAGGTGGCAGGATCGGCAAAATTTCTGATTTCGCCGATCCTTGCGGGATTTTTGCTCACCGTTACGGATATAAAGCTGCTGCTTGTCATCGACATTTGCACTTTTTTTGTCACCGTTGCAACTACGCTTGCCGTCCGCAGGGGCCTTGTCTCCAAGACATACGAACACACGCAATCGTTCATCCACGAAATCAAAGCCGGTTGGAACGCTGTCTCTACTAACAGAGGTGTGCTTGTTCTTGTGATTATGACATCGGTGCTGACATTTTACCTTGGAGTTATTGAAACACTCTCCATTCCTATGCTGCTGACGTTTACAAGCAGCTCCGTCGTAGGGATGATAGAAACCATTATCGCTTCGGGAATGCTCGTATCCAGTGTCATTATAGGATTTCTTCCCATTCAAAAGGGTTATGTGAACATTCTTTCGATTTCTTTGTTTGGTGTAGGCGTGTTTATGATGGCGTTCGGATTTCGAGAACATATTGCCTTGATCTGTGTTTCGGGATTTCTGTTTTTTGCAATGCTTCCGTTTGCCAACACAAGCCTGGATTTTCTAGTTCGTACTAACATTGATAATTCCGTTCAAGGCAGAGCTTGGGCACTGATCGGAATCCTTTCCCAGCTTGGATTTGTAGTGGCTTATGCCCTTTCGGGTGTTTTGGCGGATTATGTGTTCACCCCTTTTTTAGTTGAAGGTGGCGTGCTTTCTGACAGTGTGGGAAAAATCATCGGTACGGGACTCGGCAGAGGGATGGGATTTCTCATTATCATCGCCGGGATGCTGCTATGTGTAACTTCGGTCATTCTGTATAAATTAAAGTCGGTTAAAATGCTTGAAAACAGAGGTGTCTTATGTACTCCAGAATAATCCGCAATGATCTTTTAAAAAGCAAAGCCACTACGCTAACAACTATGGTATTTGTCGCTGCTGCGGCAATGCTTGTTTCGCTCGCGGCGATCCTCGTCGTCAATCTCTCGGGTGCGCTCAACACATTGATGACGCAAGCTAAAACCCCGCATTTTATGCAGATGCATTCCGGTGAAATAGATACTGCGCGGCTTTCAGCTTTTGCGGAGCAGCATAGTAATGTGGATGATGTACAAGTGATAGAATTTCTCAATATGGACGGTGCGCGGATACGATTAGGCGAACATTCGCTTGCGAATAGTGTCCAGGATAACGGATTTAGCATGCAGAGTCAAAAATTCGATTATCTTCTTGATCTCGACGGTAACATCATTAAACCCGCCATCGGCGAGTTGTATGTTCCAGTAAGCTATATGAAGGATGGCACCACCAAGGTCGGTGATCAGGCGGTCATTAGTGGGAAGGAGTTTATCGTTGCGGGATTCCTCCGGGATTCGCAGATGAATTCTACACTCTCTTCATCCAAGAGATTTCTTGTACATGAACATGATTACGCGGAAATCAAGGGCCTCGGCAGCATGGAGTATCTGATTGAGTTTAGATTAAAGGATTTATCTGAGCTCGGTACATTTGAAACGGCTTATGCCTCCGCAGGACTTGAAGCAAACGGACCAACCGTTACATATAAGCTTTTTAAAATGATGAACGCACTTTCCGATGGGTTGATGATCGCGGTTATACTTCTTGTGAGCGCGCTTGTTGTGGCCATCGCATTGATGTGCATACGATTTACGCTCCTGGCGAAAATCGAAGAAGATTATCGCGAGATTGGGGTTATGAAGGCAATAGGGCTGCGTGTTTCCGACATAAAGAAGATGTATCTTGCGAAATACGCAGCGATTGCCGGGGTGGGTAGTATGCTCGGTTTTGCACTGTCGGTTATGTTCCAAGGCATGCTTCTTGAAAATATAAGGCTGTATATGGGGGAAAACGAAAATTCCGCTTATGCTTTATTGTTCGGAATCATCGGCATACTGCTTGTATTCCTTGCCATAATCGCCTATATAAGCGCAATGTTGAAACGTTTTCGGAACATATCCGCTGCAGAAGCCATACGCTTTGGTACTTCGCAGGAGAACAACACAGGCGCCAAACGTTTTAATCTAAGTGGAAACAGGCTGTTGAATACGAATGTTTTCCTCGGTATCCAAGATGTTCTCGCAAGGAAAAGGCTTTATGCTACAAGCCTAACGGTGTTGGTGATTGCAGCTTTTATCATGATTGTTCCACAGAATTTGTACAACACCATCTCCTCTACAAGCTTCATCCAATATATGGGAATCGGAAACTATGATATACGTGCTGACATACAGCAAACCGATAACATTTCAGAGAAAACGGCTGAACTACGAAACGCGATGAGCAGCGACCATGCCAAGGTTGCCGTCCTTACAACAAAAGCATTTAACATCAAAACAGAAGACGGTTCTGAGGAAAACATAAAAATCGAACTCGGCGACCATTCCATATTCCCAATTGCCTATTCCAAAGGCAGAGCACCCGCCGCAGAGAATGAAATTGCACTGTCGGTTTTGAACGCGGATGAGCTGAGCAAGAAGGTCGGTGATGGCATTACGCTGGTGATGGAGGGACAGGAGAAGGAACTAACGGTAAGCGGAATATACTCCGATATTACCAACGGCGGCAAGACCGCAAAGGCGGTATTCACCGACAATTCGGCGGATATGATGTGGAGCATGATCTTCGCTGAACTTTCGGATAAATCTTTGGTCAACGCCAGGATTTCGGACTACGCGGACAGGTTTGATTTTGCCAAGATTTCAGACATTGATGAATTTGTTGCACAGACATTCGGCTCAACGATAAATTCCGTCAAGAAGGCCTCACACGCCGCAATGGCTGTTGCACTGATAATATCGGTACTGATTACCCTGTTGTTTAAGAAAATGCTTGTTGCTAAGGACCGATATTCCATTGCCGTTATGAAAGCCCTCGGTTTTACGAATTTGGACATAAAGGTGCAATATGCTTCGCGTTCTGTATTTGTTCTGATTGTCGGCATTGTCCTCGGAACCCTTCTGGCAAACACGCTCGGTGAAATGCTTGCGGGTGCGGTTATCTCTTCGTTTGGAGCGTCGGCGTTTCATTTTGCGGTCAATCCGCTTTCGGCGTATCTGTATAGCCCGCTTATGATGATAACCTTGATACTTATCGCAACTATGATCGGCACATCGGGCACAGGACAAATAACAATATCCGAAAATATAAAGGAGTAGGCAGATGAAAAAGATGATTATCGGCGATGATATCGTAAAATCTTTCGGCGAAGGCGGCGAACAGCGCAATGTTCTGGACGGGGTGTCCGCCTATATTCACGAGGGCGAGTTCGTAGCTGTTATGGGACCATCCGGCTCGGGAAAATCAACGCTAATGTTTGCACTGAGCGGGACGGATGGTGTGAATGGCGGAAAAGTCGTTTTTGAAGGTAAGGACTTATCGACGCTTGGGGAGAATGAGCTTGCAGATCTGCGCAGAACCAAAATGGGTTTTGTATTCCAACAGCCGACGATGCTGAAAAATTTGAATATTCTCGACAACATCATTCTTCCATCCATGCGGGATAACCGAAAAAACGCTACGAACATTTCGGTGAAGGCGAGGGAGCTTATGAAAAGGGTAGGCATCGCAGAGCTTGAAAAACGGAGCATCACCCAGGTTTCGGGTGGTCAGCTTCAGCGTGCGGGAATATGCCGGGCGCTGATGAACAGCCCGAGCATTATTTTCGGCGATGAGCCTACGGGCGCACTCAACTCCATATCCGCTCAGGAAATGATGGACATATTCTCTGAAATCAATGCAGACGGTACTGCGATCATGCTCGTCACTCACGATGCACAAGTTGCGGCACGGACCGAGCGCATTATGTTTATGCGCGATGGGAAGATGGTCGGCGAACTCAAGCTTCCAAAGTTTGCAGGAACGGATATGGATGGCAGGGTCAAGAAAGTTATGGTGAAAATGCAGGAGATCGGAATATAAATTAATAATGGATTTCTGTTTAACAAAAATATAAATACATTTCGTGATGTCATAAGACCAAAGATTAATGGTACGGTAGTATTATGGTACGGTAGTATTGGACGCTCTGACGAGAGGAGAGACACCTGATTGCTTTATCCTGTTTTCTTCAATGACGGCTTTATTAGGAGGACCGGGGCTAAGTGATATTTTTACGCACTCTTCCGTACAAGAATTAGCGGGGCTCATCTTCATTATCTTAATTGGAAAAGAGGTTTTGAATCAATGAATAGCAATATTATTTGGGGGATAGTATTATTAGCGCTGAGTTTGTTTCTTAAGCCATTATTGGCGATTGTGGGGCTGAATGAAAGGTTGTTCGAATTGCACTGGCAAGGTGAAACTGTGTTTTCATTGAGTCCATTCTTAGTTCGGATTATTCTAGCAGTAATTGGGATTATCATGCTTATCATCGGCGGTATGCAAGTTGCAAAGCAGAAGAATAAATAGTTGAAAGGATAGAGAGCCATTATGAGAAGATTCGTTCCAAACAAGAACTATCTCTCGGAAGTTTACTTAAGTGCAAAGGAACTATATCATACATAATTAAGGGTTGATGCAGATGTTCTCTGCCTCTTTTCAAATCAATCGTTGAAGCTTTGGAGGGTGAATGATATGCGGATCGAAGATGTCTTTTCGGATCTCCCCACGTTAGAAACAGACAGAACGATATTAAGAAAACTGAGGAGCGAAGACGAACAGGATATATTTCATTACGGCTCGGATGATGACGTATCGAGATATACGGTCTGGCCGACGCATCAAACGATTGAAGATACCCGCCTCTATTTAACGAGGGTCCTGCATAAATACAGCCAACATGCAGTGGCCCCCTGGGGAATTGTAGACAAAAAAAACGGAAAGGTCATTGGAACTTCAGGATTTATGGCTTGGAATGTCCGACATGCTAAGGCGGAGTTGGGATATGCCCTCTCCAAGGATTATTGGAATCGTGGTTACATGACCGAAGTGATCAGGACCATCATCTCTTTTGGATTTGAAAGAATGGGATTAGTCAGAATCGAAGCCAGTTGTCACCCATTAAACGTAGGGTCAGCCAGAGTGATGGAAAAGGCCGGCATGTCCTATGAAGGTTTATTAAGAAAAGCGATTTGGGTTAAAGGGTCACATGAAGATTTAAAATTGTATTCAATTATTATGGATGATGTGCAAAAACCCTTTCGTTCATGAACGAAGGGGTTTACTTGTAATGATCGGTTGGTAAACCGATCACTTAGCCGATAGCCCGGCATACATGTTCCGGTACACGGCCGGGGTGAGGTGCTCGAACTTTTTAAATGTTTTGATAAAATAGCCCGTATCGCAGAAGCCCAAATCATCACTCACTTGATGGATCGGCGAATCGGTGGACTCCAACAGCTGCTTGGCCCATTCAATCTTGAGTCGGGCGATGAAGACGGAGAAATTCTCTCCCGTTTCTTTCGTAAATATGCGGCTGAAATAGCTGGGACTAATATGGCAAAGCTTGGCCATTTCCTTCAGGGTGAAATTCTCATGCTTGTGCGTAAAAATGTAGTCAAACGCAGGCTGAAGCACGGCATTCGATGAGACGAACCGCCCAGCGCCATTCTTCAATTTGGTATCGATAAGTGCTCCTGAGAGCTCTTGCTGCATGGATTGGATGCTGCGGACCGCACGATCCGACTCGTTATAACCTTCCATGGAAGCTGGCGCATCCATGTTGGAAGTGAGCACTTTTTTGTATAAATCGATCGTGGTATGCTTCTGAATCGCTTCCTCCACGATATAGGTGCTTAATTGCAGCAGCAGATCCACGCATTTCGTCACCTCATCATAGGATAAGACGGGCAGTGCATCATAATCCCCTTCGAGTTCCTTAAACTTTCGGTTTGACTCCACATTGGGCGGCCGAGATACGATCTGCTCCAGCATCGGAGCGTCAGATTCTCGGAGCTTGAGCTGTCCCGCCATAATCGCACCAAGATATTGGTTATCAATAATGATCGGGATGGCGATATCGATAATGTTGAAATGACATAAATAGATGTATGGCTTGTTTTGGCGAACCGCTTCAATTCCGGCACGCGCGTCGCATTTTTGACAATATGGAGAGAGATGGGAATCCTGGCGCACGCCTTGGCAGAAAGGCTGACAGTAGCTGTGCTTGGTGACGGGAACGCCCTTGTAATCGACCGTAAGGATCGCCATTTGGGTCACGAGCGATAAGGAATCCTGCAGCCTCTCCCATTTCTCCAAATCAATGATTTCTTCTAAATCATATCGGGATTTGGACATGACAACATTCTCCTATGAACAGTTATAGAAACTCTACTGAATATTATAGCGGATGCTTCTACTGAAGAACAAGATAATACAATTTTCCATAGAGACGACAAAAAAACACGATAAGAAAACGCTTTATTCCGATCTCATTGTTTCATGCTTCCCGATTAAGTACAACCTATAATAATAAGTATAGTTTACTTAGGAGGAATGAACATGAGAAGAGCGTTTATCAGTCCGACAAAATATGTGCAGGGTGAGAACGAACTGTTGAATTTAGGTTATTTTGTAAAGACATTCGGAGAATCCGCTCTGCTGATTGCCCATCCCGATGATGTTGCACGGGTAAAAGACAAGCTGGAGTCAACGAAACTGAAATTTAATATAACGCTAGTTGAAAGCGGCTTCCGTGGGGAATGCTCCCGGCAGGAGGTTGCCAGATTGCAAGCTTTGGCGAAGGAACATCAATGTGCCTGCACGATTGGCCTCGGCGGGGGCAAAGCGATTGATACGGCAAAATGCGTAGCCGAAGGTGAGGCCCTGATTGTTGTCCCGACAATTGCGGCAACCGATGCACCGACAAGCCATTCGGCGGTACTCTATACTCCGGAAGGCGAATTCGATGATTATGCTTATTTCAAACAAAGTCCTAGTGTCGTCATGATTGATACGACGGTTATTGCCAAAGCGCCGACTAGATTCCTAGTTGCTGGAATGGGGGATGCGCTCTCTACCTATTTCGAAGCAAGAGCGACGACTCAATCGTACTCCAATGTCAATGCCGGTTTGCCGTGCGGTGTTCGCGAAGGCGCATGCGGTGACGCCAAAGGGACGATCACAGCGCTGGGACTTGCAAAGCTATGTTATGAAACACTGCTTGAGAACGGGTACAGAGCAAAACTGGCCTGTGATCAAAATATTGTGACGCCAGCCTTGGAGAATATCATCGAGACGAATATTCTGTTATCGGGACTAGGCTTCGAGAGTGGCGGTTTGGCAGCGATTCACGCCATTCACAATGGCTTGACGGCTCTTGAAGGAACGCATCATTATTATCACGGCGAGAAGGTCGCCTTTAGTACGATTGCTCAATTGGTGCTTGAGAATGCCGACCGGGACGAAATGAAGGAAGTGCTGGACTTCTGTCTGTCGATCGGTCTTCCTGTATGCCTGGAGGATATCGGCGTAGAGCGTGTGACCTACGAGGAGCTGCTTGAAGTGGCCAAGAAGGCATGTATTGCCGAGGAATCCATCCACTCGATGCCATTCCCGATTTCGGAGGAAGCGGTAGCATCTGCGATTATGGCCGCTGATCAATTGGGTCGTCAATACAAATCAAGTAAGGAGATATAAGATGAAGAAAATCATGAATAAACCGGAAACCTTGGTTCGGGAAATGTGCAATGGGCTTGTGCTGGCGCATCCTGAGTTAGCGTTCAGCCCTAAATTCAAAGTGATTTCCAAAAAAGAGATCAACCAAGATAAAGTTACGCTGATCAGCGGCGGCGGAAGTGGCCACGAACCAGCTCATGCCGGATTCGTTGGAAGTGGTATGCTGGATGCGGCCGTGTGCGGCGATGTGTTTGCTTCCCCGTCCCAAATCCAGGTGTATCAAGCGATCCGCAGCTCTGCGAGTAATAAGGGAACGCTGCTTATTATCAAAAATTACAGCGGCGACATCATGAACTTCAAAAATGCGGCCCACCTTGCGAGCGAGGACGGTATCCAAGTGGATTATGTGAAGGTCGACGATGACATCGCCGTTGAAGACAGTCTCTATACGGTAGGGAGAAGAGGGGTTGCCGGAACGGTGCTCGTTCATAAGGTAGCCGGAGCAGCCGCAGAAGCGGGACTGTCCCTGCCGGAAGTGAAAGAAGCAGCGCAGCATGCGATTAACCATGTTCGCAGCATCGGCTTCGCGTTTACCTCTTGCACCGTGCCCGCCAAGGGAACTCCGACGTTTCATATCGAAGATAACGAGATGGAATACGGCGTCGGTATTCACGGCGAACCGGGAATCCGCAGGGAGAACGTTGTTCCTGCAGATGAGCTGGCGCAGCGGATGGTCACATCTTTGCTGGACAACTTGCAGATGAATGATTCTGCAGAGAACGAAGTTGCCGTATTAATCAATGGGTTTGGCGGCACGCCGCTGCAGGAGCTGTACTTGCTGAACAATTCGGTGATGCGCGAATTGGCGTCCCGGAACAAGCGGGTATTCAAAGTATTCGTCGGCAACTATATGACCAGCATCGATATGGCAGGCGCATCGGTGACAATCATGAAGCTGGACGAGACGCTTAAGAAGTGGCTGTCTGCGCCGTGCGATACGCCGGCACTGTCGGTTAAGGGATCTTTTGAGCCCGTGAACTATACCGAGGTTATTCAAGAAGAGAAGTCAGAGAGCACAGTTTCGTATAAAAACAATACGGATGCTGACGCTGCGGTGATTAAAAACAACCGGTTATCCTTGCAAAATATCGTATATCTGATCGATCAAATGAGTGAGGTCATCATCGAGAACGAGGTGCCGTTCTGCGAGCTCGACGCCCATGCCGGAGACGGCGATTTCGGCATGAGCGTCGCCAAGGGCTTCAAGCAGCTCAAGGCGGAGTGGGACGATATTCTGACCCACCATCTCAGCGATATCGGCGATTTCCTCGACGCCTGCTCGATGATCATCATGGAGCATTGCGGCGGGGCTTCCGGACCGATCTGGGGATCCGCATTCCGTGCAGCGAGTAAATCTGCCGGTCAGAAGCAAGAATTGTCCGTTCAAGAGGTCGCGGATATGATGCAGGCCGTTGTGAAAGGAATCCAGGGTACGGGCGAAAGATCGTTCGGAAGAGGAGCTGTCGTCGGTGACAAGACATTGATCGATGCGCTCGTGCCTTTCGCGGACGCCTGGACGCAGAGCGCAGAGCAAGGTGAAGAGATGAAGCCGGCAGCGATCAAGGCGGCTGAAGCGGCGGTGCTCGGAGCGCAGAAGACGGCAGACATCGTTGCCCGAATGGGAAGAGCGGGGACGGTAGGCGAACGCAGCATCGGATACCCGGATGCGGGCGCACACGCGCTCGGGGTTATTTTCACGGAGCTTGCCAAAGTGATGAGGTAATGTACAAATATACCGATTTATAGATTAGTCCAATGTGTGGTGTCATAATTAATGAGAAATGAATAAATATGCATTAGTATGCATATTTTTTGAAGCTCCCTTATTTAAGGGGGCTTTTACTTTTATGTGATGAGTAAAAGCGCCTTATCAAGGAGAAAAGTGTCGGAGTGTATGAATATATACAAATACAAAGTCTCGGAAATTAAGGCCATTTGTTTTAACGATGTAAGTTTTTGTCTAGATCTGAGGACAAAAACTTATCTTCCGATAAGGCGAATAGATGATACCAGTGTTTGCGATATGATACTGTTACTTAACCCGTAATCATACTGTATAGTGTAACCTAAATTGGATACGAGCGCGGTGGGTCATTTGCAGTTTTTGAAATGTCAGACGACAAAGAGACTTTTAAAGCTGCATCTTTTTTTAATTACCCAAACTTTTATCCTAACTGGATGACAAGAATTTGGTACTTTCTCGAAGAAGACAAGAACTTTGAATACTTAGGTGATGAAATACTCATCAAGGTTCCTTTTACAACAGCTAAGCGAGATGCTTCAATGAAGCCATAGGATGACGAGGAAAGCGTTAATGACAGGGATCGATTAATTAGATCTTCTCATCTTTCAAAAAGGACGCTCGATGCATTAAACTACCAATCTGTAGTTTGACCAATAATATAACTGCAGATAACAATTTATATATATCATTGCAACCTAACGATTTTAGTTATAATGTTGTTGTAAGATTAAAAAGAATATCATATTTTGGAAGGTGCAAATGGCTGCTTCATTAAAACAAAATTAAAAAAAATGATTAGTGTTCGTAGAAGTTATGGTGAACTTAGAAAATGTGAATTCCACATTCATACCCCTGCTTCCCATGATTACAGATTAATTAACGATAAAGATTGTGAGTACTTGAATGTTGAAGAGATAATTTTATACGCGAATGAATTGAATTATTTTAATGAATCTCAAAAGGAATTAATGCTTCAGAAAAATATTGCAAGGGAATTTGACGATTTCGCAACTTTAAGCTACTTTGCTGAAAAAGGCTATAATTCATTTAAAGAACATGTAGGCTGCTTTGTTCACGATGGCCCCATCCTGCTTCACTTTAAAGTGAATGGCATCCATGTAAACGACGGCATACACGCCCTGAAGCGGCCGGTTCTGCCATTCTTTAATGAGCGGCACAATTTTATTGGTGACATTGGAGATGAGGGTGGGTGACACTTCAATGCCGTACAGATTTTGCAAATGGTCCTGGATCTCGCGGGTACTGACGCCCTTGGCATACAAAGCGATGATCTGATCTTCGATGCCCGTTACGTTCTTTTGATGCTTCTGTACAACGACCGGCTCAAACTCTCCCAGCCGATCCCGTGGAACCGTGATCTCCTGCTCCCCGTACTCGCTGACAACGGTCTTTTTGCTTTTGCCGTTGCGGCTATTGGGTGTCATCTTGGCCTTGACCTCATGTTTCTCGTAACCCAAATGCGTATCCAATTCTGCTTCCAGCATCTCCTGAAGTGTTTCTGCAAACAGCTCTTTCAAGGCATTCTGCGCATCCTGAGCCGTTACCAGCTTATTCTCCTTAATGTGTTCTCCCCAACCTTTCTATTACTTTCCATTTTAAAAGATTCGGGAGTTTACACAAACTATTTTACAGACTCGGGAAATCCGAATTATCGTGAAAATATGCCCAACCATTTCGGCATAGCCCTACCGCTCCCGCTTTGACGCTTGAGTGTTCATATTCAGAACAAACAATGCGAAGACCTCTGATTTCAAAAATTTGCTCAAATTCATCAAAAGGAAACGAAATAATTACCTAAAAAATTGTAATACTACAAAAACAGGGAAGCCGATCGAACAGCTTCCCTCGTCTTATGGATTTTTTTACTTAGAAGTTACCTGCTATTTTGTGCGCTAGTCGGATTGCCTTTTCTTTAAACTGCGGCGCTTGTTCAGGATACTCGGCCATCCCTTCAACAAAGATGCCTTTAACGTCAGTTATCCCCACAAAATCCATAATGACTTTTAGGTGACGGTGCCCCATTTCAAAACTTTCGGTTGGCGTTTTTGAGCCTTGTGAAATTACACTTCCGCTAGCTTGAATGTGAACCACTTTTTTATCGCCGAGCAAGCCGACTCTGCCAACGTCAGGAAGATATTTGAATGTCTTTCCTACGATGCAGAAGGAGTCAATATATGATTTCATCACTGGGGGATAGGAGTAATTCCATATAGGAGTGACAAAGATATATTTATCTGCGGCCACAAATTGATCGGCAAGTTCATTGATACGTCCGATTTTCGTTTGCTCCGCAAGCGTCAATTGTTCGAAAGCAGTACCACTTTTAAGCTTGTCCCACCCGTTTAAAACATCGGCGTCCAGTTGCGGGATATTCATTTTATACAAATCGAGATGGATCAGCTCATCCTGTGGATGAGCTGAACGGTAAGCTTGCACAAATTCTTTTCCTACTGCCAAGGAATAGGATTGCTCATCATCGCGCGGGTGAGCTGTGATATAAAGTACTGTTGCCATAGTGAAGAAAAGCCTCCCTTTTCGATGTGACGACTGCCGATTTAATTGCGGGGCAAAACGTCTACTATTTGACGCGTTGAGACGTTAAGCCGGTTGTAAAGGTTAGCCGTGGCGATCCCGGTAATGAGCGTAGCCAGTGCCGCTTCATCATAGTGAAGGGCCGCTTCCTTGTACACTTCGTCTGGCACCGGATCGGTATTGTCATGCAGTCGAGTCATCGACTCACTGAGCGCAAGAGCAGCACGTTCCGCGTCTGTGAAATTTGACGTTTCGCGCCAAGCGGATACGGCTAGAAGTCGCTCAGCCGACTCGCCTGCAGCCATAGCATTACGGGAATGAAGATCAACGCAGACGCTATCTCCGTTGATTTGGCTGATACGAAAGTAGGCAAGGAAGAGAGTACGAGCCGGTACACCGTTTTTCTCGGCTGACGCAAATATGCCTTTGCCCAATGCCTGCAAGGATTGGCCCACTTCGGGCAAAATTATAACAGGGTTTTTCATTCTGGATTGCATAGGAAACACTCCTTTGTTGATATGATAGAAGCCTAAATTCGGCCTCTAACTATAATGACGTGTCAAACGGAGAGAGTGTGACCAACACAGATGATTGGCTTTTGTCACATTGGCTGAATATAATTCGTCAATATAATAAAGCAATTCTAATGATTAACATTGATGTAAAAGACATTGTGATGAGGGAGAACTCAGTCGTATGGAAGAGCAATTCGAATCGTACCGAAATCATCTGCAGGCCATGGCCTACCGCATGCTCGGATCATTGACAGAAGCGGAGGATGCCGTGCAAGAATCGTGGTTACGTCTTCATCGTTCAGATAGAAGCGAGATTAAGAATTTAGGAGGATGGCTGACCACAGTCATATCGCGGATTTGTCTCGACATGTTGCGCTCGAGAAAAGCCAGGCGTGAGGAATTCATGGACGAACATTTGCCCGAAATTTTCTCTAACTCTGAAGATCAATACAATCCTGAACAAGAAGCACTGTTGGCCGATTCAGTCGGACTTGCACTGCTTGTCGTGTTAGACAAACTAATTCCAGCGGAACGGATTGCCTTTGTGCTGCATGATATCTTTGCCATGCCATTCAGCGAAATTGCACCCATTGTGGGAAAATCCGAACTCGCCGCTAGAAAGCTTGCGAGCCGGGCGCGCCGAAAAGTGAAAGGAAAAGAGACGAGTTCACAAACCGATTTGGAGAGTCAGCGTAAACTCGTTGACGCTTTCCTGGCTGCAGCATACGCTGGAGATTTCGATTCGCTGGTATCGGTGCTAGATCCGGATGTGGTGCTTCGAGATGATCGTGAAACAGGCGCCCGAATCGAAACTCGGGGAGCCACTGCCCTAGCGCAGAAGGTAGTAGGACGCGCCAAAGCCGCACAAGTGGCCCTTGTGGATGGATGCATCGGGGCGATTGCGGCTCCAGGCGGGAAGTTACTTTACGTGATTCAGTTCACAATGAAAGATGGAAAAATCGCCGAGGTAGACTTGATCTCCAACTCTGCACACCTTGAGCAACTTGACTTAACGATTTTTGGGGATTAAACGATCACCTGCTCAAAGCAGGTGGATAAATCTTACAAACGAGCAGTAGAGTTCAATAAGTGTATAGTAAAATTGGGATCAGGTTAGATGGAGGTAATTATATATGGGATTAGAGGCTGATCTATATTCGTTGAAATATGACATGCTTGATGACTGTGTTGATTTATTCATTGACATTTTCTCAAAAGAACCTTGGAATGATGTTTATGAGTCAAGAAAACAAGTTGTAGATTTTTTTGAGAATTACATGAAAAACAATTATTTTATTGGTTGCGTTCTAAAAATAGGCGATGAACTTGTTGGATTGAGCATAGGTACAAAAAAGCCATGTTTAAAAGGAATGGAATATTTCATTGATCAATTTTGTTTAAGTGAAAAATTCCAAGGACAAGGAGCAGGTAGCAAGTTTCTAGAGCTTATCGAATCTGACATTAAAAAGCAGGATATAAATACTATCGTGTTAACAACTTCCAAGGGATTCCCATCAGAAAAATTTTATATTAAAAATGGATTCAAAATATCTGACAATGCAATTCTTCTTGCCAAGTAAGAGGTTCCGAATTAATAGATGAAATTCCGTTAAACTCTAAATAGAATAAAACATTTTAAAGCTATATAGGCTGAACTTAAGAACTACAAATCATCTTTACAAAACATCCTGAATTGGGTAATAGAAGAAAGATCAACCATTAGGACGTGATCAGGAATGAAGACAAAATCAAACAAAGTCAAAATGTTGGAAACGGCTCTTCGAGAGACCTCAGACAAACGAATGTACGAACGCTATCTTGCTGTCCTTCATCATCTAGAAGGCCATACGAACCGAGAAATCGCAAGGATGATATCAAGCGCACGGAGAAAACCATCAGTGGCTATATTCGCAGTTACCATGAAGGCGGTATCAATGCGCTGGCGCTTGGCCACTCCCCCGGAAAGCCGCATAGATTAAGCGATGAACAGGAACAAATATTAGCTGAAACCATTGCCACTAAGCGACCAGTTGACGTGGGCATCGAGGCCAAATATAACTGGACGCTAAAGCTGGCTATGCTCTTTGTTGAACGTGAATTCCGGAAAATGTTTACAGAGAGAGGGATGTCCAAATTGCTTCATCGGTTGGGGTTTAGTTACACGAAAGCCACGTACACACTGGAATCAGCTGATCCAGATGAACAAGAAACCTTTCGCAACAAAACCTTCCCTGCGCTAAAAAAAAGCTTATAGACAACCAAATCGATCACTTGCTGTTCGAGGATGAGTCTATGATTCGTGCCTATCAATCCTTGCAATACAACTGGTTTCCCAAAGGCCATCAGCGTAAGATTCCAACCTACGGTCGGCATCAAGGTGCAAAGTTATTCGGCGTATTGAATTATGAAACCGGAGAAATTCTGTATCGTGACGGTGAGCGTTATGATGCGCCCGCATTCATTCAGTTTCTTGATACCGTTCTAAAGGCGTATCCGACCGGCAAGATTGTTATGATCTTAGACAATGGGAAAATTCACCACGCGAAGCAGGTCCAGAGGTACTTGCACCAGCATTCTCGCCTGGATTTTGTCTTCTTACCCAAATACTCGCCCGAGCTCAATCTTGTGGAGGGACTTTGGAAATGGCTGAAGAGCGACGTGGTTCACAATGTATTTTACAAGAAGTTTTATCATATTCGAGTTAACATCGCTGCGTTTATGAGACGAGTCAATATCCACCGGATGGAGACTATTGACCGCCTTTGCATCCGTCTGTAAATCAAAAGTTCAGTTTATATAGAAAGTCTTTTACTCTAGATTATCTATTTAATCCAGTGACCAGTATTCAAAAAAACATTTACAAATCTATATAAATAGATATAATGATCTCTATGGAACCTATTTTAATTTACAAAGCGTTATCCAATGAGACCCGTTGTCAAATCATGGATTGGCTGAAAAACCCGGAGCATCATTTTGAGGAGAAAAAATATATGGAATACGGCATCAGCTTCCGGACCGGAATTTGTGTAGCCGATATTCAAAAGAAGAGCGGGCTGGCGCAATCCGTCATTTCCAATTATCTGCTGACACTTCAAAGAGCGGGACTGCTTGAGTCCGAGCGTATCGGAAAGTGGACCTATTATCGCCGGAATGAACAGACCATCAAGGAATTTTCCGAGTATATTCAAAACAAACTATAAGGAGGTGTTTTTTTGTTTATATCCATCTAGATATATAGATATATAATTGAATATAGACAGTGAAACTGCGGACTAACATATCTACATATACAGATATGAAAATACAAATGACAGAATAGGAGCATCATTTCTTTGAGACAGAAACAAGTGAACCCTTTACTTATTATCATGTTGGCTTTAGGTGTTTTTGGCATTATTACGACGGAAATGGGTATCGTTGGCGTTCTGCCCCAAGTGGCCCGGAAATTTAATATCACGGCATCGCAGGCGGGTACGCTCGTCAGTGTGTTTGCCCTTGTGGTCGCCATCTCGGGCCCCTTTCTGACATTATTGGCATCCGGTATCAACCGGAAAGTGATTCTTCTTATCGCAGTATTCATGTTTGCGGTGTCCAATATCGTGTACGCCATGACATCGAAATTCGAAGTGATGCTGGCGTTCCGGATCATTCCGGCCTGCTTTCATCCGGTCTTTTTTTCCGTGGCTTTGGTCACTGCGGCCCAGCTGGTTCCACCCGAGAAGAGCAGTAAAGCGGTCACGAAGGTATTTGCCGGGATTACGGTCGGATTTGCATTTGGTGTGCCTTTGACATCTTACCTCGGGGAAAAGGTTTCACTGGAAACCGCATTTTTGTTTGGAGCGGCTGTTAGTGCGATTGCCTTTGCAGGTATATTGGCCTGGCTCCCGTCCATGCCGGTTAAGAACAAAATGTCATTCGGCAAACAGTTGAGGATATTGCGGAAACCCGCATTGTGGTTAAATATAACGTCGGTAATTTTTATTTTTGCAGCGATGTTTTCGGTGTACAGTTATTTTGCGGAATACCTCGGCCAGGTTACACCTATGAACGGATCGGCGATCAGTGTGATGCTGATGGGTTTTGGAATCATCATGATTTTCGGTAATTTCGTTTTTGGGGCCATGCTGCAAAAAAACATTCGGGTGACCGTATTGCTGTTCCCTATCCTGTATATTGCGGTTTATGTACTGCTGTATAGTCTGGCACCATACTGGATTCCGGCCATGATCGTTGTGGTTTTATGGGGGATGGTCCATTCCGGAGGATTAATTGTCAGCCAAACATGGCTGACAACGGTGACGGAAGATGCACCGGAGTTTGGCAACAGCTTGTTTGTATCGTTTTCCAACCTGGGCATTACACTGGGCACCACGGTAGGGGGCTGGTTGATAGCCGTTGCGGGTATCCATCAGTTAATCTGGAGCGGAATCGTGTTTGCGATCCTTGCCCTGGCTTCGATTTTGCTCAAAATAAAATATGTTCCTTCGTAAATCGGAAGCCAGCCTAGCGCAAGGTAATGTGCCGCAGGCTTCCCGTGCTTGATTCGTTGTTCCCAAATGCCCTTCCAACCGTTTTTTTTTGTAAAACTGAAAGACCTCCTATAATGGATTTGCAGCGGGAAGAAACAATTTTTTTGTTACCATATTTGCACGCAGGGCTTACACGCCTCGGCTATCAGATGTATAATCATGGAAGTAGCAGACAGATAATGCCCCAGCCTAAGATAACAGCTATCTAGGGCTGGGGCATTTTTTATTGACTATTTTAGAAATGAAGATCGTCAGCAATCCGGAAAAGGAACGGCATCTTAAAAACCATTGGAAGGGAGTGTTTACCCTGGAACTTCAAGAAATCAATCAGAGATTAAAGGAAACAAGGGATGTATTGCTTACAATCCTCAATGGATTGAACGGAGATCAGCTGAACAGGCGGCATGATTCAAACAGTTGGAGTATCAGTCAGGTATGTCAACATCTATATAAGACAGAAGAATTGTATGTGGTTGCTATTAAAAGAGGATTGAAGGGCAAGGAAGATTCAATTATTGAGAATAAACCTTTGGAATTTCTGCTTGACAGAAGTAGAAAGTTAGAAGCTCCTGACATTGCTAAACCAACCGATGAAATTATAGAATATCAAGAAATTGTCGAGAAACTGCATCATTCTAGAGAGAAGCTAACGGAACTGCTCCATTCATTAGAAGACCCTTCCGTGCTAAGCAGAAGACATTTCACCCACCCTGTCTTTAAAGAGATGTTATTAATTGAATGGGTTAAATCACTGTACTTGCATGAACAAAGACATATTAAACAAATAAATGAAATTATCGAAGGATTCAAATAAATTTTTTGCTTATTTTGATATGATAGGAGCAAGAAAAAATGGGAAGTGAGAAGCTGTGGACAAAAAGGCAAAAAAGATATTATTACAAACGTTCTGGTCATCCAGCGGCTGCAAAGCCAGCATCAGAGCGTTACAAAAGAAAAGGCTTCGGCTGCTTTTCTGCACAGCTTGTCTACGAAACAGGTGCATATGCGAAGCGCGCTCTCTAGCTGGGCGCTGACCTCGCGGCTGCCACTTCATACGTACGAAGAACGGTGCTCGGCCGTGCCGAATTACAGGCAGCTTGCGGGGATTGCAATCACGCAGGGATTCAGTCGGATCGTGATTATGCGCAGCTCGACTTGAACGTGCTGAATTTCGAACGGGTCAAATGGGGCGGCGTCCGCTTGAATCATCTGCTCTACTGCTGGCTCGATCTGGAGCTGTTGAGCCATGAGGAGACCTTAACGGTGGGTGATGAAGATATCGGCATCCTGCGGGGCCTGATTGAAGCCGTTGAAGACTGTACCGAACAAGAAAGCCCACGTCACTTGGAGAAGCGATGGAAGGATATTCTGCCTTCAAGCAAGCATGAACGAGACGTGCTCATGGAAGTTTGGGGATATGCAGGCTCAGCGCGAGTGGAAGGCAGCCTTCGGACGCATGAAGCGGGAGCTGAAAGACATTGATCCTGCTTTCGCCCGTTCCTCCTCATGGTGGGGGATTGTGCTGGAGGAAATGGAGGATCGCTTGCGTTAGCCCAATGGAGCATCTAGGCTGCAACGCATGAACAGTCATTGACCATGCCCTTGGGGATTGGTTTACAATACTAGCCAAGAGGTGATAGAGATGCTGATCAGTGAGGCGGCCAAGAGATGCGGCATAACGAAGAAGGCGATTGGATACTATGAGCAGCAGGGACTCCTTGACGTGAAATATAACGGCAGCGGGTACCGGTATTACACGGAGCAGGATTTGATTCGGTTGAAAGAAATTACGATTCTGAGAAAGCTCGGCATGAATGTGGCGGAGATTCGCCAGGTCTTAGAGAGCGAGGATAAACACCTGGCTTTATGCAATTACCGCTTGAGGAAACAGCTGCATATGATGCAATTGCAGGCACAGGACCGTTATTTGGCATATCTGCTCGAGCATCGTCCCACGATCGAACAAGCCTTTGAAGAGCTGGACCATCGTCTGGATGTCGGCATGACCATCAAGGAGAAGCTGCAGCTGGCATTTCCGGGTAGCTATGGCATGTACTTGGCGATGCATTTCGGAAAATACTTGAATGAGCCTCTCGACAGTAAGGAGAAAATCGAAGCCTACCATGCCATCGTCGATTTCCTGGACCAATTGACTGAACTCGAATTCCCGGAGGACGTGCAGTCATGGATTACCGAAGCGCTTGAATCCTGGACAGACAGCGATATCGAGAAGATGGAGGGAGCCATCGATACAGCACTGAATGACATGGAGCATTTTATGAAGTCGAAGCAGGATGTGCTGGAGAAGTATGCTGCCTATCAGCAATCGGAAATGTATATATCTAGTCCTGCTTATCGGTTAAAGTCTTTGCTGGTCAAATTTCAGCAAAATAGCGGCTATTATGATGTTTTCATTCCGAATCTAATGCGTTTGAGCACCTCATACCGCCAGTACCAAGAAAAGCTGCAGGCAGCGAATGAGGTGTGGTTGGCCAGCAACCCGCAAGTGAGCGGCTGTCCTGACGATAAGGCAACATGAGATGCGGTGCGCTCGAACCCCTTGTCGTTAAGAGATGGAGTGGACCACCGAGCGGCCTGAAATGTTACTGAAACCAGCTCATCCCAGGATAGACTGAATGGAGTTGCCGATGAATATCGATGGAGAAGCATCTTTGAAGATATGTCTCTAACGAGTTTATGAATTCATGAAACAATATCAAAAAAGCTAACCGCGATACGGTTAGCTTTTTTGCTTCAATTTAGTTTGTATTCTCCGATTCCATCCTCACGAGTGCAAACAAGGCGCGTTATCCCTACTCCTTCAAAGAGCCAATCAACAGCCCTTTAATAAAATATCGCTGCAGGAACGGATAGAACAGCACCACCGGGCCGATCGTCAGAATGGCGGTAGCCATCTTCACCGATTCCTGAGGGAGCGTCTGGCTGCCGAGAATGGCTCCGCTGCTCTGCATCTGCTGGATCATGCTGATCTCGGAGTTCAGCTTAAACAGCAGGTACTGAAGGGGATACAGCTTCTCGTTGTCCACCAGCATGATGGCGTTGAACCAGTTGTTCCAGTAGGCAATGCCGTAGAACAGCGTGATCGTGGCAAGGACGGGCATGCACAGCGGGAAGTAGATCCGGAACGCGATATAGAAATCGCTCGCGCCGTCGATCTTGGCCGCCTCCGTAAGGGATGGCGGAATTTGGGACATGTAGTTGCGCACGAGAAACAGGTTGAACGGGTTAAACACCAAGGACGGAATGATCAGGGCCCAGATCGTGTTGTTCATGCCGAGATTGAGGTTGATCAGATACCATGGCACCAGGCCCGTGTTAAACACCATCGTAATGAAAAAGAACAGTCCGAGCCCGTTGCGGTAACGAATATGCTTGGCGGCCAGCGTATATCCGGCCATGGACGTAATGGTGACCGCAAGGATCGTGCCGACCACCGTCACGAGGATCGAGATCATATAACTTCGGTAAAGCGGCGTGCTGCCGAACAGGAGCAGCTTGTAGGCATCCAGCGACAGCTCGCTCGGAAAGAGCTGATAGCCGAATTGCTTAATGCTGGCTTCGTCGGTAAAGGACACCATGAGTACAAGCAGCATCGGCAGGATGCAAAGAATGGAGATGATGCCAATCAGGGCGGTGTTTACGGCGTCGAAAAATTTGGGTCTGGACGTCATCTAAGTTAGGCTCCTTTCCGAGTGGTTCCGGCACGCTTTAGAACAAGGCATGGTCCGGATTCACCTTTTTCACGATTTTGTTGCTGCCCCATACGAGAATAAAGCCGACCACGGATTGATACAGTCCGACGGCCATGGCCTGTGCCGGATTCCCGATGGTGCGGAGGGAACGGAACACATACGTATCGATAACGTCAACCGTCGGATACAGCAGCCCGTTGTCCTTCACGATGGCATAGATCATGTCGAAGCTGCCGTACATGATTTTGCCCAAGGCCAGCAGGGTCAGGATGGATATGGTCGGCAGCATGAGCGGAATGGTGATATGGCGGATGAGCTGCCACCGGGTAGCGCCGTCGATCCGGCCGGCTTCATAGTAACTGTCATCAATCCCGGTAATGGCCGCCAGATAGATGACGAGGTTCATTCCAAGGTCCTTCCAAACGGCCGCGGTCGTAAGAATCCACGTCCAGTATTGCGGAGAGGCGTACCAGTTGACGGGGTCGATGTGGAAGAACGCCAGAATCCGGTTGAGGATACCGTAGTCGGTCGACAGCAAGCTGTAGATGATGTAGCTGACGATGACCCAGGACAAGAAATGCGGGAAAAGAATGGTGGATTGCGTCACCCTCGAGAACCAGCGGCTGCGCAGTTCATTGAACAGAATGGCCAGCGCCATGGCTCCGAGCGTGCCGACGATGATGAATAGAAAATTGAGCTTCAAGGTGTTGAAGGTGACCTCCCACGCCCGGGGTGACGAGAAGAAGAACTTGAAATTGTCAAAGCCGACCCAGGCGGAGTTGAAGAGTCCTGTCTTGAAGTTGAATTTCTGAAACGCAATGAGCATGTACGGAAGCGTGAAATAACCGAAGACCAGCGTATAGATGGCAGCCGGTACGACGAGCAGGTAGGCGGATCCGTTCGAGCGGATTTCACGCAGGAAGCCGGAGCGGCTTTTTTTCATGAGTAGGCACGTCCTTTCGAAAGTGATGGGGGCTGCAAGACTAGCAGTTCTGATTCGAGTGTAAAGAGAGTTGCCGCGTGCAGTAAACTATGAAAATGGAGTTTGAGCGGATTGAAGGGGGGAACGACTGCTTTAAAAAACGGCAAAAACTTTAAATTTGAGTATTTCGCACAGCGTCGCCAGGATTGAATAATGACCGGAAAGGCTTTGTTTTATAAGGGGTTTAGCCGATGAAGTCTATGAAGGGAAGTTTAGGGAGGAAAATAAAGAATGCGTTTTCATATTGATGTATGCCCTGAGCAAATGTAAGATGAAAGTAAAATATCGACCCGTTCCAAGTGATCGGATTGCTAGGCAACTCCATTAAATTAACATGTATATTACATATAATGTTAGTAATATTCATGAGCGATGAAGATCTCAGTTTACAATACAGACCGAATGATAAGGAGGGAGAATATGATCCGGCAGCGATTATTCCGTTATGCAGTGTACCGAAATATGTTTCTCAGCTTTGTTTTGCTCACGGCAGCCATGATTGCCCTCGTAACCGTCGTCCTGTACATGATGTTCTCCTGGAGCACCGCGAAGGAGGTAGGGAAAATATCCGAGTCGATGCTGAAGCAGAACAGCGCCGTATCCAGCGTCATCCGCGACCAAGTGTATAACGTGGGCAACCTTTTGCTCAGCGACAAGGAGATCGTGAACGCCCTTTTGGACAAAGAGGCCGATCCGGTGAAACAGTATGGAGTGTTCGGCACCCTTAACCGAGTTCAGTCCACCTATCCGTTCATCCATTCGATCGGGATCTATAACGGCTCGAATAACACGTATCTGAATACGAAGGGGATTACCAAGGAGCAGGAGAAGGCGCTGCTGGAGGAGATCAACAGCAAGAATACATCTTATTTTCACCTGTTCCCGCGCAAGATTTCTTCCGCCACTTTGGCGAACCGGAGCGAAGATGTCCTTACTTTCGTTCTCCTTCCGAGCTATTATTCGCCGTTAAGCTCCAAGGGCGCGATCGTGATCAATATGAGCACCGACACGATCCAGGATCTGATCGGAGGCTACCGCAACGAAGCGGTGGATTCGCTGCACGTCATTGACGACAAGGGAACCATCATCACCCATTCGGATCGGTCCCGGTTCATGGAGGATGTATCGCAGGAATCCTATGTCCAGTCCATTCTGGGAACGGACGCGGAAAGCGGTTACTTCACCCGCTCCATCGACGGCCGCAAAAGCCTCGTTACCTACGTCAAATCCAGGGATATGAACTGGACGTTTATCAGCGTAAGCCAATATCAAAATCTGTTGTTCAACATGCAGGCCCTCCGAACGTCGGCGCTGGTTCTCGCTTTGGCATGCTTCGTCGTCAGCATGTTCTTGTCGATCTGGCTGACGCATCATGCGTACAACCCGATCCGCCACCTGCTGGAGAAAATGAGCGCCATACCGAAAATGAAGGAAAACCGGCGGCAAATCAACGAATTTGCCATATTGGATACAACCTACGCCGAAATGACGGAGAAAATGAAGTCGATGGAGTCCGAGGCTTCCGTCGCCAGGCAGGCGCACGTGCTGCAGCTGCTGAAAGGCGGCGACGAGACGGCATTCCGCCGTTTGGCCCGGGAAGGCAAGGGGCCCTATTTCTTGGCGGCTGTCCTTTTGCTCGACAGCTTAGACGGCTCGCCCGGGGGCGAGGACGAGGAGCTGCAGTCCTATACCTGCGCAGCCGTCGCCCAGGCGGCCCAGCAGATGCTGGAACCGGAGGGAGCGAGCGTGGCAACGGTGGGGGATGGGACCATTGCGATCATTCTCCCCATGAAGCAGAGCCGGCTTCCGCTCCATGTATTGGGCATGCTGGAGGAGCTGCAGGGCAAGATGCTCCGCACGCTCCGCGTGTCCGTCACTGTCGGCATCGGAACTGCCGCGCAGACGTACGAGGAGCTGCGCGAATCGTTCGATTGCGCGCAGTCCTGCTTCCAGCAGCGCTTCTTCGCAGGCAAGGGCAGGATGTTCCATGGCGATCCGGTCATCGCCGCGGAGTCGGAGCATACTGAGGCGCAGTATCCGGACAAGCGGGAGAAGCGCATCATCGAGGCCATCAAGCTGCAGCAGCGGGATAAATTGGAGAAGGAAATCGATCAGTGGATTAAGGAAATTCGCGATTACAACTATCATGAAGTCATGTTTTTCATCAACCAGTTCATCGGCGGCCTGTACAAGCAGCTCAATGTCCATACGGTGAAAAATCGGGAAAGCGCGGATCTCTTCCTTGACTTTACCCGGCGGATTACCCGTTTTCAGACGCTGCAGGAAACCGCGGATGCCCTGAAGGATCTTGCCCTTAGGCTCTGCAGCCTGTCCGAGGAATCGGGAGCGGTCCGGCATGCGGAGGTGGTTGATTTTATCCAGATGTACGTACGCAAGCATTATGCAAGGCCGGATATGTCGCTCGAGCAGGTCGCGGGCGAGGTGAAGCTGTCCCGCAGCTATGTCGGCAAGCTCTTCAAGGCGCATTGCGAGCTGTCGTTCAACGATTACCTGAATGCCGTTCGACTGGAAAAGGCCCGGGAGCTCCTCGCAAGCACCGAGGAGTCGGTTCAATCGATCAGCGAGCAGGTGGGCATTCTGAATACGACCTATTTCTATACGCTGTTTAAAAAGCACTACCAGATCTCGCCGGCACAGTTCCGAAGCCAGCATGCGATCGAGACGAAAAAGGCGCAGTGACGGGCCGATAAAGCGCGGGTTTAAAAGGTCGACTTTTCAGCACCGAAGTCTTTGCTTCCGATGTGCGTTTTTGCAAAACGCTTTAGGTTGGATGAAGCTAGGGACTGGGTAGCGGAGCTGAACGTTTTCATGAGAAAACGGCTTCGGAAGCATAAGCTTGCAAACCTACGTGAGCAACGGAAGGCCCGGCTGAATTCAAGATTCGACGTCGAGACCGCTTCCTGACCTGCTTCGTGATCAAAAGTTGACTTTCTGAACAACCTCTAGCGTTTTAAAATGGCGAAAACCATCTTTTTGAAGTATACGTCATCCCTAATGTCTCCTTAAGATAGGAATCGTACCGCATGACCAAACCAAATGAAGACAGGGGGAGACACACATGAAAAAAAGGAAAGCGCTAACACTATGGCTAGCCGCGATATTTATGGTATCCGTAATCGCAGGCTGCTCCGGCGGGGGTGATGCCGGCGGCGAGAACGGATCGGCGAGCGGCGAGAACGGCGGAGGGGACAAGCTGCCGGTCCGGTATCTGCTTCCGGGCTCCGCGCCGCAGGATTTGGAAACGGCGGTTAAAGCGATCAACGAGAAGCTGGAGGCCGACGGTCTGAACCTCACGTATGAACCGACTTACATCGCGTGGGACGTATGGGATCAGAAGACCAACCTCATGATGTCGACGGGCGAGGAGTTCGAGCTGATTGCCATCATGCACGATACAAAAGGACCGACGGTGCTTGCCGGCAGCGGCGGAATCATTCCGATCGATGATCTGCTGGATCAGTATGGCAGCGAGCTGAAAGCTTCCATGCCGGACTGGATCTGGGAGTCGTCGAAAATCAACGGCAAGATCACGTACGTGCCGAATTTCTGGGCGGATACGGCTTATAACGATGGCATGTTCACGATCCGCACCGATCTGCTCGAGAAAAACGGTCTGAAGCCACCGACATCGCCGGGGGAGCTGCTGGATGCGGCGGAGACGCTGCAGAAGAACTGGCCGCAGGACAACAAGAACGTGTATATCAAGATGCTGGAGGAGCCTGCCTACTTCCTGCATACGACGTACGACACCTATCCGTTTACCGTGGCGGACAACATGATATACATCGATCAGCAGGGGAACGTGAAGTCCTGGTTTGAAACCGAGGAGTTCAAAAAAGACGTGTTGTACATGAACGAGGCATACAAGCGCGGGCTGATCATGAGTGATCTGCTTACGACGCCGACGGAGGTCATCAATCAGGAGGAGCTGGCCGGGCGTTATCTGTATCGACCGGGCGACGTCGGTTTGAGCGACACCATTCGTCAGACGTTCCCGGATGCGAAGCTGGATATATATTATTTGGCCGACCAGCCTAAATTCAGATCCTACGCGATCCGCAATTCCAACGGGATCTCGGCCACGTCTCCGCACCCGGAGGCCGGCATTCAGTTTTTGAACTGGGTATACAGTAGCCAGGAGAACATGGATCTTGTTCAAAGCGGCGTGAAGGACGTGCATTGGAAGGATTCCGGCAAGAATACGAAAGACTATCTGGCCAAGAACGAAAACGGTTCCCCGGCTTATGAGCTTCCGTACTGGCTGCTCGGCCACGTCGAGATGAACCGTTATCCAACGAATACGGACCCTGCGCGGCTGGAACGCCGCACGACGGTTGCCGACGATGCCGTGAACAGCATCACGATCGGCTTCACCTTCGATCCGGCAAACGTCGCTTCCCAGTATGCCAATTGCATCGCCGAGCTGAAGACCAGCGTCTATCCGGTCATGCATGGGGTCGTGAAATACGAGGACGCCTACGATAAAATGCTGGCCGCGATGAAGTCCGCCGGTCTCGATGAAGTCGTGGAGGAATATAAACGGCAATTCGATGAGTGGAGAGCCGGTCAGTCGTAAGTGCAGACGCGATCGGCGGCAATGAACATGATGTTTAAACAGGGCAATTCCTTCCGGCTAGTACCGGGGAGGAATTGCTTTTTTCGTGCATGAGCCATGAAGCAGGCCGTGAGAAATTTCGAGTCGAGTCTAAGGGGATTCGGGAGTGATCATGGGCGCCGCCTTACGGCTTCAATTCTCCGATATTGGCTAAATTCAAAGTTTTCTCTCAAAAGTAAAGTGTTCAAGACAGGGATTCCCGGGCTAGAGTAAAGGTCATACGAAGCCTTGAGGCTTCTCATGGAGCAAGAAGCGAAAAATTACAATTAAGACTGACCGCACAACAAGAGCGGAGCAGCATAAGGAGGACGTTATTCAATGAACAAGCAAGCACAAGCCATCCGAGAAGGTTGGCAATGGTTTACGGAAAGCCGGTACGGCATGTTTATTCATTTCGGGCCTTATGCCCAATACGGACGAGGCGAACAGGTTCTGTTCCGGGAGCATTTGGACCAGGCCGAATACGCGCGGAAAGCTTGCGAGTGGAATCCGGTGTTCTTTGACGCCGAGCTGTGGGCGCACACGGCGCGCAAGGCGGGCATGAAATATGCCTGCTTGACGACGCGGCATCATGACGGATATTGCTTGTGGGATACGGCCACGACGGATTACTCCAGCGCGAAGCAGGCGCCCGGCAGGGATCTGGTGCGCGAGTTTACCGATGCGTTCCGGGCCCAAGGACTTCGGGTTGGCTTATATTATTCCTGGATCGATTGGCGGATTCCGGCTTACTTCGACGGACCGGAGAAGGATCCGGAGGGCTGGGAGGACATGAAGCGGTACTTGCATGCCCAGGTGGAGGAGCTGGTCACGAAATACGGGCGCATCGATCATTTCTTTTTTGACGGTGTCTGGCCGAGAACTGCGGAGGACCTGGACAGTATTAAGCTGGTGGAGCGTATGAAGTCGCTTCAGCCGGATATTCTGGTCAACAACCGTCTAGGGCTGTCCGAGGAGGAGAAGCTGCATGCGGACGGCGGTGGCGGCTCGGGCGATTCCGAGGTGCTGGGCGATTTCGGCTCACCGGAGCATGTTATCGTTCCGGACCAGAAGCGGCTGTGGGAATCCAGCCAGGTGACGACGTGGCGATTGTGGGGATATACGAACGGCGAACGATGGCGTCCGGCCGACGTCCTGCTCGATATGCTGTGCGAGTGTGCGGAGAAAGGGGGCACCGTGGGCGGGAATTTGCTGCTTAATGTTGGGCCGCAGCCTGACGGGCAGCTTCCCCCGGCCTTCGTGGAGCGTGCTCTGAAGATCGGGGAATGGCTAGAGGTTCATGGCGAGGCCATTTACGGCTCTGACGGCGGGAACCTCACGGAGTTCATCACCTACGGGCGACAGACGATGAAGGGCAACCAGCTGTACCTCATCATTCGCTTCTGGGATGGACGGCCGATGCTGAGACTGGCGGATCTGGTCACACCGGTGTCGCGGGTGACGCTGTTGACAACGGGGCAGGAGCTGTCGTTCCGGCAGGAAGACGACGTGCTGTGGATCGAAGGGCTGCCGCGGGAACGTCCGACCGAGCTGTTTCCGGTCATTCGCATCGAATGCGAGGGACGACCGCAGACCAATCAATGGGGATTGGAGCGCCTCTGGACCGGTGATCCTTCCCGGATCGCCGACTGGGCCCGGACGCGCGGAACATCCGTATACGTCGACGGCCAGCCGCGCGCGAGAAAGGAGTAAGCGATGAGAATACTGGTTTTTTACGACGAACATTTTCCTTATGAAGGCGAACGCCCGTCTACCAAGTCACTGGAGCGAGTGCGGGAATGGGCGGAGGTCGCCGGTGCTGCGGATGTGGTCGAGCGATTGGCGGAAGGGGGCTGGAATGCCCTGATTCACCTGCATGGACCGTACTTCCCGAAGGCGGCTTGGACGGCCATCGAAGACCACCTGAAGGACGGCGGCGGCCTGGTACATACAGGAGGAGTGCCTTTCCGCAGGCCGGTCCGCGAGCTGAACGGAAGCTGGCATGCCGAACGTGAGCAGCTGGCTTATCATCAGCGAATGGATATCCATGATGCGCTGGCGGTCGACGTGTCGCGCGTCCGGGACCTGAAGGCCTCCGCCGAATACCCGATCCTGCAGGGGCGCGAGGAGCTGTTCGGCATGGAGCCGACCTGGGGCTTAACGCTGCACCCGACCAAAGCGAGCGACATCCCGGCCGAGATGGGGGCGTGCGGTCCGATGGACGCCGTCATCTCGCCGCTGCTGATCGGCGTGGATCGTGATCGACGCGAGCGGTCCGCTCCGGTCGTCATGCTGGAGCAGCATAAGGGCGATTACGCCGGGGGGCGCTGGATTCTGATCAACCAGCAGCTGCGGGCATCATTCTGGGAGACGGAAGGGATTGATGTCCTGAAGAAGTTGACAGAATACGCGGGCACGGGCGTAACGGAGTTGTGGCTGAAGCCGAATTATGCCTCCTACGAGCCGGGCGAGCAGATGCAGTTGACGATTCAGCTGCAGGCCCTGTCCCGGACATCCGTCCCGGCGCAGACATGGCATTTTGCCGTGAGCGTCATAAAGGAAGACGATCGTGAGACCGTCTGGACCGGGCATGCGAAGTCGGAAGCCGGCATGGAGCAGCGGGATCTGCAGCAGCTTCGCTTGTCGGTGCCGATACGGCTGGAAGCGGGCATGTACCGGATCGTTTGCGAAGCCGAGTCCGAGTTCGGGGAGCGCCGCAAACTGATCCAGGCGGTTTGGGGCGTCAACCGTCCACTGCTGCAGGCAGGGGAACGGCTGGAATGCGGGCGAGATTACTTCCACCGCGGCGGGCGGACGGTTCCGATTGTTGGCATGACGTACATGACCTCCGACGTCGCACGCAAATTTCTCCATCTGCCGAACGTGCAGCGATGGGATGCGGATATGGCGGAGATGAAGCGGGCGGGGATCAACCTGATTCGGACGGGTATATGGACAGGATACCGGATGATCATGTACGCCGACGGTCATGCTGCCGAGGACGTTATGCGGGCGATCGATGCCTTTATCCTGACGGCCAAGCGGCATGAGCTGGAAGTGACGTTTACGTTCTTCTCGTTTGCGCCCGAAGCCTGGGAAGGCGTGAACCCGTACCTGGATCCGCGATCGATGGAGGCGCAAAAGCGCTTTGTCGCCTCCATCGTGGGACGTCACAGGGGCACGACCAACGTGCATTGGGACCTGATCAATGAGCCTTCGCTGTTCGATCCGAAGCGAATCTTCGAGGGGCCGGTATCGATAGGGGACCGGTTCGAGCGGCAAGCTTGGTCCGAGTGGCTCCGGGAGCGCCACAGGGATGATCTCGCGCTGCTTCAGGAGCGCTGGAACATGACGCCTGGCGAGCTTCCGTCCTTCGACTCGGCGCCGGCGCCGAGTCCGGACGACAAGCTGTTCAACAGCGTGCTGCAGCCGAAGAAGTGGGGACCGTGGATCGATTTCACGCTGTTCACCATGGATATGCACAATCGGTGGGCATCCGAGCTCATCGGCACCATTCGCCGCTCCGATCCCCGCCAGCTGGTAACGGTCGGGCAGGACGAGGGCATCTGCTCCCAGCGCCCGTCGCCTTCGTTCTACGGCCCCGCCGTCGATTATACGACGGTCCACTCCTGGTGGCAGAACGATCACCTGGCTTGGGACGGTATATTTACGAAAACGCCGGACAAGCCGAATCTGATCCAGGAGACCGGCATCATGCACGTGCAACGTCCGGACGGCATCGCCAAGCGGACGGAGGAAGAGTTGCGCAGCATTCTGGAGCGCAAGTATGCCTATGCGTTTTCGACAGGAGGCGCGGGGGCCGTGCAGTGGATTTGGAATATTAACTACTTCATGGATAACGCCAACGAATCCAACATCGGGGCGCTTCGGGCGGACGGAACGCAGAAGCCCGAAGCGGATGTGTCCTATGATTTCGGCCGCTTCATGAAGGAAGCAGCCAGTCTGTTCGACGATGAACGGCAGCTTGAGGACATCGCCGTCGTTTACCCATATTCGAATGATTTTTCCAGCCGCAAGCTGGTCTATGAAGCGACGACGAGGGCCATGCGCGCGTTGACGTTCGGCATGAACGTCCATCCGCGAGGCATCGGCGAATACCAGTTGGAGGACCTGAAGCGCTATCCGGCCAAGCTGATCATTGTGCCGAGCGCGCACAATTTCGATGATACCGCGTTTGATCAGCTCCTCGACCTGGCAAGGGAAGGGAGCACGGTCCTGTGGACAGGTCCGCTTCGCACTGATGCGTATTGGGGGCCGGCGCAGCACCGCCTGCAGCAGGAGATCGGCGAAACCGTCAATGCCAACGTTCTTCGGGAAGAAACGCTGGAGCTGGCGGGAGAGCATTTCGCCGTTTCGTTCGGCGAACGTAAGATTAACGCGCTGGCGGTGGATCGTCCGGCGGGCCAGTTGGATGGGACGCTAGAGCCCATCACGGTTATCTTGGGAGCGGGACGGTTCATCTGGTGCCCGCTCCCGGTCGAGATGAACGAGCGCTGGGAGCCGATCCAGGCGTTGTACGCGGAAGCTATCCGCTCCGCAGCCGTTTCTCCTGAGCTGGAATGGCTGAAGGGAGGCGAGCTGCTCGGAATCTACGGCCGCAAGCTGGCATTCGGGCATGGAAGCTTGTACGTCTTCGTCTCCGAGCATGGGGCAAGCGCAGAAGTTGAGGTAAGGGATCCGGTAACCGAAGCGGTTTATGCCTTCGAATTGGAACGGGAGCGGACCGTGATGTTCATGACCGATGCCGGGGGACAAGTGCGGACCGTATACCGGCCGGAGGAGGTACGGATCCGGCAGAGCCAACCATCTTGAGGCGTACTCGCCCCTTAAACGGTGGGAAGAGGGTTCTTTCTGTTGATCTGGATAGTCACGGCGCGGCCTTCTGCACGATATACATAGAGGGAGGTTCTCCGGTCGAGCGGATCGTGCCGGAGGGCCTTTTTCTTCAATTGGGAACGTCGGAAGGGCTGCTGCTTGGGCGGTGTGGCGTTGAATCCGATGGGAAAGAGCTTAAACCCGAACCCCTATAGGATGGGGGAACATTCAACGAACGGTTGTATGTAATCACATTTTGAACGATTTTAACTGGAAAAAGAAAGGGTGTGCGCCATGGACTACAAGGACGCTGCATGGCCAGTTTCGCGGCGGGTCGAGGACTTGCTGGAGCGGATGACGGCGGCGGAGAAAATCGGACAGCTGATCCAGCCGTTCGGCTGGAAAGCTTACATAAGGAACGACGACGGTACGATCAAGCTTACCGAGGAATCCAAGTCGCAGCTTGCGGAGGGAGGAATCGGTTCTTTGTACGGTACGCTGCGGGCCGATCCCTGGACCGGGGTGACGCTGGTAAACGGACTGTCCCCGCGGGAAGGGGCGGAAGCGGTTAATGCGATTCAGCGTTACGCGATGGAGCACTCCCGGCTGGGGATTCCGATTCTGTTCGGGGAGGAATGCTCCCACGGACATATGGCGATCGGGGCGACGGTGTTCCCCGTACCGCTCACGATCGGGAGCACCTGGAACACGGAGCTGTTCCGGAGTATGTGCCGAGCCGTTGCTGCCGAGACAAGAGCTCAGGGGGGAGCGGCCACCTATTCGCCGGTGCTGGATGTGGTACGGGATCCCCGCTGGGGCCGTACCGAAGAAACCTTCGGCGAGGACCCCCATTTGGTGGCCGAATTCGCGGTTGCCGCCGTGCAGGGACTGCAAGGAGAGCGCCTTGATTCGCATACCAGCCTTCTGGCTACGCTGAAGCATTTCGCAGGCTACGGCGCTTCCGAAGGGGGACGCAACGGGGCCCCCGTTCATATGGGCCTTCGGGAGCTTCACGAAGTCGATCTGCTGCCGTTCCGCAAGGCCGTTGAAGCGGGTGCCTTGTCGGTCATGACGGCCTATAACGAAATCGACGGAGTACCTTGCACGTCCAGCCGGTACCTGCTGCAAGATGTTCTTCGCGAGGCGTGGGGATTCAACGGCTTCGTCATTACCGATTGCGGCGCTATCCATATGTTGGCATGCGGTCACAATACGGCCGGATCGGGCGTGGAAGCGGCAGCCCAGTCGTTGAAGGCTGGTGTCGACATGGAGATGTCTGGGACCATGTTCCGGGCACATCTTCACCAAACGCTGGAGCAAGGGCTGATCACCGAAAACGATCTGAATCAGGCAGCCGGTCGCGTGTTGGAACTGAAGTTTCGTCTGGGTCTCTTTGATCGGCCTTATGTGGATCCAGCCTGGGCAGAGCAGGTCATAGGCTGCAAAGAGCATATCGCACTGGCCTACCAGGCTGCGGCTGAAGGCATCGTGCTCCTGAAGAACGAGGGGGACCTGCTGCCTCTGGATTCGAGTTGCGGAACCATTGCCGTCATTGGCCCCAACGCCCATGCGCCGTACCATCAGCTTGGTGATTATACCTCCCCTCAGCCGCCGGGGCAGATCGTAACGGTATTGGATGGCATCCGCCGACGGCTGGGAGACCAACGCGTTCTGTATGCCCCGGGCTGCCGCATTCTAGGCGACTCAAGGGAAGGCTTTCCTCGGGCGCTGGCGTGCGCCGAGCAAGCCGATGTCATCGTGATGGTGCTTGGCGGCTCCAGCGCACGGGATTTCGGGGAGGGCACCATTGATCTCAGAACCGGTGCCTCGGTCGTGAGCGGGCATGCAAAGAGCGATATGGAATGCGGGGAAGGGATTGACCGCTCGACCCTGACGCTGATGGGCGTGCAGTTGGAGCTGTTGCAGGAGCTCCAAAAGCTCGGCAAGCCGGTGGTCGTCGTCTATATCAACGGACGGCCGATTACTGAGCCATGGATCGACGAGTTTATTCCGGCTATCGTAGAAGCTTGGTATCCCGGCCAGGAGGGAGGCAACGCGATCGCGGACGTACTGTTCGGCGACGTCAATCCGTCCGGTCGGCTGCCGCTGTCCATTCCGAAGGAGGTCGGTCAGCTGCCGATTCCTTATAATGCAAGACGGACCCGGGGCAAGCGTTACCTGGAGACGGATTTGGAGCCCCAATATCCGTTCGGCTACGGGTTAAGTTATACGGAATTCCGTTACGGCCACCTGACGGTCGAGCCGGAGGTTATGCCAATAGGTGGCGAAGCCACGGTCCGGATCGACGTGACCAACGCCGGAGCTCGGGACGGCGTGGAAGTCGTTCAGTTGTACGTCTCGGATTTGTCCGCCTCCGTGACCCGGCCGGAGAAGGCTCTGAAAGGGTTCCGAAAAGTATTCTTGAAGGCAGGGGAGACGCAGGAAGTGACGTTCACATTCGGCAGCGAGCAGCTGGAATTGATCAGCCTTGACCTGAAGCCGGTGGTGGAGCCCGGCGAGTTCCGCATTCAGGTCGGCCCCGACTCGACAAGAGGAGCGATCGCGAGTTTGCAGGTGAAAGGCTAAGAATCACAAGGTCCCATGGGGCTTCCCAAGGGGCTTCCCAACCAGCCCCTCGACCGCAGACTCTCTTGGCGGCTTCGACGGAGGGGAAGCCTGCAGCACCACCAACCTGCCGAATGAGAGGTGGATGGGGTTCTGAACGCGTTGAAAAAAGGATAACCGAATCCAATGGAGAATACGCTTATACAGGGCCGATTGCTACGCTCTTCGGAAGAAGAGTCGGCAGGCTTATTCGATGGGATCGATGTTGTATCTTGCATCGCGATTTCTTAGCACCGATATAAGGAATAAGTAAGGAGAGAGCAGAATGAACAAACCGTATCTTCAATTGTACGACTATCACATTTGGGCGAACGAAAGAGTTTTGAATCATTTGCAATCCTTGCCGGAAGGCGTGTTTCTCCAGGAAGTGAATCTGGGCTTCAACTCCATCGCGGAAGTCCTCGGTCACCTTGCAGCTGCGGAGGAAGTTTGGTTTGCCCGAATCAAGGAGGAAAGTCCTCCGTCGCTTGTCGCGAGACCATTTGCAAATATGGAAGCAGCTCGTCAATACATGAGCCAGCTCCAAACCGAGCACCGTGAATATTTAACGTCGGCTCACGATATGGGGAAGGTTGTGACTTATCACAACACTGCGGGGGAAGCATTTCAAAATTCGATTTCGGAGATTCTCCAGCAGGTCGTAAATCATGGAACATATCATAGAGGCAATATCACGACCATGCTTCGGCATTTGGGACACAAGGGGATCATAACGGATTACATTGTCTTTTTAAGAGTATAACGCCAACGTTGCATCCAAAATGCGGGACTTCCTGTTGCCATGATATTCATGAGCCGGGGGAGTCCTTTTGCTATTTTTACCAAACGGAAATTAGGATGTAAAATAGAATGAGAATGCTAGGAACAAGAAGGATGGTATTATGAAAATATACAGGCTGGATGAGCTGGAAGGTTCATGTTACATAGAGGTATTGCCGGGGCCTTACCGGAATCGGTGCTGGAACGTGGATTCGATCTATATGGATGAAGAGACTTTCGGTTACCTGGAAAGCGCCGTTGAAAAAGAATATGAACCGTACGACCACTATGCATTCAATGAATTGGATGCAGAAAGATGGAGGCGGATCGTGAACAGACTTGAAGAAACCCTGATTTTTTTGAAAGGCCGTCCCCAAGCGGAGGAGTTGAAGGAGCATATTGGCTTCATATTTACTTCGTCTGAAACGGATTTTATCGAGGCCCTGGAAGAGAATATGGATCAATTAATCCGGCTCATGCAGGAATTCGTGGACTGGATCGCGCTTCAACTGCAGAATCACAAGGTCATTAGCATATTAGGCATATAGATCAATCAATCATTATCGATTAAAAACCCAGCGTTAAATATGACTCCATTCGCTACGATGCGAAGAAGAACACCAGGGTCTTAAATGTGTCTTGGGAATCGTTTTAAGTAGAGATTATTTATAAATATAAATGGTATAGTTCTTCCTGTGGCTCTCTTATATGATGTAAGGAATGCCTCTAAAGAAATAGATTCTAATCGCTTCACCTAACATGCGGATTACAGGTTCAAACTTTACGATCCTGTTTAGCCACCAGGCTCGCAATAGACGGAAGCATCATGAACTATAATCGAAAAGGTGATTGCTATGAAAACAATTAGAAGATCCAAAATCGTTGAAGGTACAACCATCCCGGGGATGATTTGCAATGGAGGGCAGTACTTTTATATTGATGTAGATATCTATGATGATGGCATGACGAATTGCTGGGAGCTTGTTGACCTTAAGGGCTTAAAAAACAAGATCGACTCCAACTGGCTGACGCCTGTCGTACCGGTTGGCCAAAATCTGTCTATACATGGCCTGGGTGCGTTCCAAGTGAAGGAAGCGAACTGGAGATTTAATCAAGAAAGCTACTATGAGCACATTGAGCAGACCATTCGGCTCTTGAATCCGGAATTCGTGAATATATATGAAATTTCAGAGCGGGAGCAGAAGCAATGGGAAGCCAGAAGAGTGGCCCATTCCCCCCGTCCCACTGATTTTTATGTAAAAAGCGAACTGTTCTATCAGACGGTGGAGGGTGACGGCTTCAACATTTTCATGAAATACGAAAATGCAAACTATTTAGTTCATCTGAATGTTTACCAGGACGGTCAAGTTATGATCTACAACCTGCCTCAAGACGTCCAGTGCCATCTTGACGAAGCAAGTGCTTGGTTTCAGGACGGGACTTTGTTTACTGCATTTGATAGGGAATTGCCTGTTCGCATGGTGGGACTTGGAGAGGTTACATTATCTGAACCGCTGTATGCGGCAGAGATTGAGGAGAAACATAAGGAATTCATGGATCTTCACAAGAAACTGAATGGAGAGAAAACAGCGCTCGAAGAATGCAGGGATGCTTATTATTTATATTTAGAAAATCCCATCGAGTTTTACAGAGAAAAACTGAGAGAGAAATATGAACAAGTACCCGAGCATGAGAGAATGTATCTAGGCGATATGGATACTAAAGATTGGGATTACCAAAGAATCCTCTATCGACCGGATGAGAAAAGAGAAGTGTAATGATACTGCTTTAGATGGCAATAACGCGAAGGAATACATATAGAATGGAGAGTTTTATCCCATGTATAGTTTGTATGGAGAGCTGTGTACGGAAGTGTATGATCTGAGTAAACCATTAGGCTTCTCGTTTGGTGACGTGGAGTTTTATTTAGAACGCCTGAAAGACGTAAAAGGCAAGGTGCTGGAAGTCGGCTGTGGATCAGGCAGGGTGTTAATCCCGCTGCTTCAAGCGGGGATCGATATGGAAGGTGTCGATAACTCAGCAGCCATGCTGGATTCTTGCAGAAGACGAGTCGAGGAATTGAGCCTAGCAACTAAACTGTATGAAGATGAAATGCATAACTTTGCGTTGACGGATTCATATGAAGCCATTATCATTCCCGCCGGATCTTTTCAATTAGTGGAGGGTCGGGAGCAGGCAGTCGCGGCACTGCATCATTTTTATTCTCATTTGAAACCTGGTGGCAGATTAATTATGGATTTGTTTATTCCTACTGATATCGAAGCGAATCATGCCTCTACTAGAACTTGGGAAACTTCTGATCATGAAGTGATCATATTAGAAGAAAGAATCACGGAAATAAATCTGCTGGAGCAGAAAACTGTGTCGATTATGAAATATGAAAAGTGGAAGGAAGGGAATCTGATTCAGACCGAGCTGCAACGGTTTCCTCTAAGTTGGTATGGACATCACGAATTTGAACTCATGCTAGAGAAGCAGGGTTATGAGGAGATCACGAAGTCGGCTGACTATGCATGGTTGAATAAACCTGTTACAGCGGATCAGATGATTACATTCGAAGCTAGGAAATCTCCGATAGGGCGCTAGTAGAACTAGTGCCCTCAGGGGGGTTATCCATAGGTGCCATGGGAGCCTTGTGCAGGGATTAATTAGAATCAGTGAGGTGATTGCATGCCGTATGACGCAGACTTAACCTCCGCGGACGTGGATCGATTACTCCAATACCTCGAATATTTCCAGGATCCTGGGTCCGTTTTTTATCATGAAGTAAATGGATACATGTGCGAAAGTGAGAAAATTGGAAGTTTTCGTAAAGCGTTAGATGATGTCGGCTTCTTAATGGTATTCAACTGGAGCGACTGGTTAATGGAGAACGAGATCTATAGGAACTTAGATAACTATATGGATAGCAGCATCATGAACGCCGATCTGGAAACCCTTAGAAAATTAATGACCAGTTATATTCGCGGGGATCGATTTAACGAAGGGTTATTTATCAGCGTATGTATGAAAGGGCATGCAGCTCAAATTTTGTTAAGACTGAGAGAATTAAAGGGCACGTTATCATGATCATATGCATACTTGTCATCGTCGTACCGAACCGAGACAATAACAGGAACACTTATTCAATTCAATTTAAGTGATGATAAAAAGATACTTCTGACCGAATATAAAAGGCATGCCTATTTCGTTGGGGAATTGATCGAAACAGAGGAGGGCTTTGCAGCTGTGAAGCTGACTCCAACGCTCGATATTGGAAATACAAATGGCGTTATATTGGACTGCATAACTTGGGATGGCGTAAATTCTGATGAAACGTAGATGATGAGTTGTATGCAAAAAAGTTCTTAACTTGTAACATCGCTCTTTCGCTGTCGATAAAATCGGTCGAAAGGAAGCAGAATCAGCCCGAGAGGACTCAGCATGAAGCGTGTATGCTAGAGATAAAAGAATATACTGTTGATCAATAGAGCGCAGCATATAGGATCCAGTTAAGGAAAGGTAACAAAATGACCAAGAAATCTACGACCTTCTTATTAATAATTTTTCTATTCATCTCAATTCTGATGATTTTAATTCTGCTACAAAAATCCAACGAAACGAATGCCCCTAATAACTCCGTTACCCTGACATTAGATGAACATACAGACTCAGTTATTTGGAAAGATCTTATTAAGCTCATGGTTGGACAACAAGATGGTCCGACAGAACATGTGAGCATTCGAAATCATTCGGAAATAACGAACAAAGAAAGTGTACACCTGCCAATTGGTCAGGCTACATTAATTAGATTTCTACATGGTGGTTCGGCAGTTTATCCAGCTCCAGATAAAATATTTTATTTGATATACATTCAGAAACCCGTTAAAGGAAAGTCGGAGGAATTAATTAGAACTTATTATATTGAAGGAGAAGTTATAGGTGATAGTGAAATAGAAGCGAAAGAAGAACTCATAAAATTAGCACATGCTTGGAAGGTTGAGTAGGAAATATCGTATTTGTGCGTATGAATCGATACACAGCAGAAAAAGATAACTTCCGTTTTTATTCATGTTAACCATATGAAAAAAACGGTAGAATGGTGGTATACGAGGCTTCTGAGTGTACCTTTCGGATTCGGTCCTTATGGGAGATGTACAGCTCCCGGACGGGAACTTCATGATGATCGTACAAGAATTGAACAGTCATATCGGAGGGGGAGAGAACATGATACAATCCATTGTCCATATCGCCTTAGTCGTGAAGGACTATGATGAGGCTATCGCATTTTATACCGAAAAGCTGAATTTCACCTTGATTGAAGATACATACCAGCCTGAACAAGATAAACGTTGGGTGGTCGTAGCGCCTCCCGGCTCGGTCGGCACGACGATACTACTTGCGAAGGCGTCCAAGCCGGAGCAAGAGCCATTTATAGGCAACCAATCAGGCGGCAGGGTGTTCCTATTCTTGAATACGGACGATTTCTGGAGAGATTATCGTGAAATGGTTTCGCGGGGGATCGAGTTTGTAAGAGAGCCCAAAGAAGCGGATTACGGTATGGTGGCGGTATTTAAGGATTTATACGGCAATCTCTGGGATTTACTGGAGTTGAAGGAAGATCATCCATTGATGAAACGGACGAAGTAATCGGTATATGTTATCGATCGTATATTCAAGAAACTACAAGGAGGAAGCAGCAGATGTCTAAAATTCTCAATGTGATTGTCATTGCAGCGCATCCGGATGAACCTGAAATCTATGCTGGCGCGATCTCGGCAGCTTATGCAGAGATGGGTCATCGGGTGAAGTTCGTAACGCTAACCGATGGATGCTGTGGTCATCATGAAATGAGCGGGCAGCAGCTGGTCGAACGTCGGATTCAAGAAGCTCATGAGGCAGCAAAGCGTCTAGGGGTACTGGAATACGTCGTCCTGCCCATCCCCGATGGCGAATTGATGCCAACGCCCGAAGTACGCAAGGAAGTGATCCGTCAAATCCGTGACTGGCAGGCGGATATCGTCATTACATTCCATCCGGACGGTCCCGGTCATGTGGATAACCGTAATGTCGGGAAGATAGTGCGGGATGCGGCAGATTTCGTTGCGAACGTACCTAATGCCGTCCCTGAAGTGCCGTCATTGAAGAAATCGCCGATATTTCTGCTGATGCCGGATTATGCGGCACGGGCGACGTATCAATCGGATATTGTTATCGATGCAGGAAGCGTGATCGAGAAGAAATTGCTGGCCTGTGATGCCCACGCTTCCCAATTCTATGAGTTTGCACCTTGGCAGGGTGGCTTCTTGGATGCGGTACCGAATACCTGGGAAGAGAAGCGGGACTTTATTCTAAAGTATTGGGATCGGTTCCTGAGCGTCTCGGACGAAATGCTGCCCTCGCTTGCGAAGCAATATGGCCAAGACCATGCAGCCAGCGTACAATACGCAGAACCTTTCGAAATCGCGGATTATGGCAGAAGACCGAATGAAGCTGAAATGAAGATTTTGTTCCCGATGTAAACGTGTACTCATGTGTAATTTATTCTTGATTAGATAAGAAATAAAAGAGCGGATTCCCTGTTCAGGAGAAATCCGCTTTCTTTTATGATCCGAAAAATAGGCTTACACCTTCTCCAAAGGTGATTCTACAACCGGACAGAACCCGGGATTCGTCGAACTTAAGCGTTCGGCAAATTGCGGCTGGAGTTTGGCAAGCTCCGTATAATAACTTCCGATCACATGGTTTCCGCTCACCGACCCATTCTGGAAGGTCAAGGGCCACTGGGTATGCACATGGCTGTAATAGTATTTCTTCTCTCGTTTTGGCATCTTGTAGATATGAGGCGGGGCGTGCGTTACGACATCGAACAGGTTGGCAATGCGGCAGCTGCTTCGAACATATTTGGCAAAGGCCTTGGCAAAATCGGGATCTCCCACACGAGGGGACCCATAGGTAAATACATAAGGGGATTGGTGGTCCGTGTTAGCGGCTGCATCGACTGCGCATAAGGTTGCGAGCGCTCCTCCAAGGCTGTGGCCGGTAATGAACAGTGTCTTGTGGGTAGGAAGTTGGTTAAGTGCCGACATAATCTGGCCGCGAGCAGAGGCGTAGATGTTAGTGAAACCGCGGTGTGTGAGAGAAGAGTCCTTAATATATTTGAAGTTTTTTTGGGAGGCGATGGCATCTGAGATCCAGTTTGTCGTTGAACTGGTGCCCCGAAAGGCGATAATAATTTCATCCGGTGACTCTAGAATAAACCCAAAGCGCTCGGACACGCTGATTAAGGAGTTCGCCTCAATGGTGTCATAGAGCGAATAATTTAGCGGAAGGACAAATGAGCCGTCCGTATTGGTGAATTGTGTATAGGTCTGTCCGCAGATCGCTGCCAAGAAAATGGCCCATTGTTCTCGTTCTATGCTCGTACCCATGCACATCCCGCCCTTCTGTTCTCCTACACTATATTAGGGTGTGGAAGGAAAGGTGCCTATACGCCTAAGAATAGTGAATCCGCCATCAAGCTCAAGCTTATACACGGGATTTTATCATCAGAAGGTTTGGGTAGAACCAAGTTATATGGTACGATTCAATAGACGTTCTTGGTCGACCGGTGCATATGGGCATGCACATCATCAGAGTGTACTTTAATGATACAGAGAGAGCAGGGTTATATAGAATGACGGACAATATTCAACAACGCTTCCGTTACAGTGAAGCACCCATTTGGGAACTACAGCGGACTTATTACGAAGAACTGGGGATGAAAGCCTGGAATAATGACCAGGTTCCGCAGTATATTACGAGCAACCCTATGATTGCTACAGCTTACGCCGAAATTATATTCGGATTCCTTCGGGACCGCGCCGATAAAGGTGATCTCACCGAAACTGTAACAATTCTGGAATTGGGAGCCGGAGCCGGGCGCCTTGGTTATCATGTGCTGCACAAGCTGTGCGAGCTGAGAGATTTTGCGGGTATAGCACTGCCCCCTTTCCGCTATGTCATGACCGATCTGCCGATTAAAAATGTTACAGCATGGAATCAACATCCTGCCATGCAATCCTATATTGAACAGGGACTGCTGGACTTCGCGAGGTTCGATGCCGTGCATGACACGGAATTGAACCTGGTGGTATCGAAGACAACGATACGTCCTGGAGATTTGAAGCAGCCGCTGCTGGTTGTCGCTAACTATTTTTTTGACGGCATTCCGCAAGAACTGATCTATGTGGGGGAAGGCAAGATTTACGATAGTGATGTTGTCATCGAATTTCCGGAGCAGCACAACAAACTCAAGCCAGCTGAAGTGCTGGAACGAATGAAACTGGCATACGAGCATCGCCGTGAACCCAGATACGAGGAGGATACCTACCGGTACCGCGATGTGATTGCCCACTACCAGCAAGAGCTGGAGGATTCGCATATCCTGTTTCCAGAGGCGGGTTTGACCTGCATGGAGCGTCTGAATCAGTTATCAACGTCGGGTTTCATGCTTCTCACAGCGGATAAAGGAGATCATCATATCGATAATTGGAAGTTCGCCGAACCGCCGCAATTAATTTTCCATGGCAGCTTCTCTTTAACAGCAAATTATCATGCGTTTCAGCATGTGTTTGAGCAAAGGGGCGCAGAGGCGATTTTCCCCACGCAGCATTATAAAAATATTAACGTTGGCTGTATCCTCATGCTGGAAGCACCGACGAGTTATGCCAATACTCGGATCGCTTACCGCCAATTTATCGAACGCTTCGGACCGGATGAATTCTTCAGTATGAAGGAATGGATCGACCGGAATATTGAGAGCATGGGTATGCAGCAAATTTTGTCTTTTTGGCGTTTGGGCGGGTATGACGCCGAGTTCTTCATTCAAAGCGCGAAGCGTATCTCGAATCTGCTGCCGGATGCCAATGACGAAGAAATGCTGGATATCCGAACAGGCATATATAAGATGTGGTCATCGTACTATGTGATGGAGCAGCGTTATGATCTGGCATTGGACGCGGGGCTGGTGCTGTTCGAGATGGATATGTACGAGGATGCGAGATTCTTCCTGAAGGAATCCGTGGAGACGGATGAAGACGAGCCGGTGCCAACGGTTTTATATTGCTTGGCGATCTGCTGCTATGAGCTTGGTCTTGACGAGGAGGCTCTGGAATACACGCGTGAGGCGCTTGTTCTGGAACCCGATCATGAAGAGGCCTTGGCATTGTTGAAATGTTTTGAGTAAAACACGCATTTCTTAATGTTTGCGAAGGAAGTTACGTGTTTTTCTCAGAATTGCATAGAAACGACGCACGCGACCCGGCCTTTGAGATTACAATAAGGCTGGGTCGTTCTGTATTTTGAACCTGATCCACTTACGATTCCAATCGTACAGATGGCCCTGCGAAGATTGCAGCAGTGGAGTATAATGTATAAGGATATTTACGTAAGGATGCTGACAGAAAAACATACAACGATAGGTGAAAAACATGAGAATAGCTTTTTTTGATTCAGGTTTAGGCGGTTTAACGGTGTTATCGGCGGCTATGAAGGAGCTGCCGCATGAAGACTTTTTGTTTTATGCGGACACCCTTCATGTGCCATATGGTACCAAAGCCAAGGAAGACGTGAAATCTTACATCCATCATGCGATGGAAACGATCATGAAGGAAGAAGTCAAAGCCATCGTCGTTGCATGCAACACGGCTACAAGCATGGCGATTTCCGATCTGAGAAAGGCTTATCCGATCCCGGTTATCGGGATGGAGCCGGCCGTAAAGCCGGCCGTCGAAATCAATCGTTCCAGCGGGAAGCGAATCCTGGTACTTGCCACGCCGCTGACCTTAAAGGAATCGAAGTACAGGGATCTGGTTCGACGAGTCGATAGCATGCATATCGTGGACTCTCTGCCTCTGCCGGAGCTGGTAGAGCACTGTGAGGCTTTGAATTTCGATCAAAAGGTCATGAATGCTTACTTTACCAAACAATTCGAATCCTTCGATATGAATGAGTACGGCACTATCGTCTTGGGCTGTACCCACTATCCTTTTTACAAGAGGATCTTATCGGATCTGCTGCTGGAACACATTCGGATTATCGATGGCAGTAATGGAACCGTGAACAGACTCATTCAGGTATTAAGTGACAAGGATCTGCTCAGCTCCAGCGGGCGTCAGGATGTTAAGCTATTAAATTCGAGCCGATCCATGGAGTACACAGAGAAGATGAAGAAGGCACTGAGCATTTATAGAGAAATAGAGGGGTAGGGCAACTGGTGGAGATTCGCTTTCTACCCAATCATTTCAAGGACGAGGTCGTGGTCAAAAGGTTCCAGATATAAGGAGCGTCATGAGAGGAAGTGAGTGATATATATGTATATGATCTCGGCCGTCTTGTATTTCCTCACGCATCACCCGATCTGGTCATTTTTGATAATCTTGTTCTTCAGCTTTGCCATGGGTATCCTCCTGTCGATATGGCGTAACCATGGAAAATGGTTTTTTATCTTGCCGATTTTAGGCTTTCTGGTAGCAATGTTCAACATCTTCTTCACGCATCACCTAAATGCATTATTTCTTAACGCCGTTGGCACGGAAGGTACTGCAGTTGTTGTTTATGCAGAGGAAACAAACTCCCTGTACAATGATCAATATGTTTGGGAGTACGAAGCAGTCCTTAAAACCTCCGAGGGGGAAGATGTGGTGACGAATTTTACTACCATGTCTGCCAGCATCTATCCACTGCGCAATGCCATTCTTATTCCGCCCAAGGGTGAAGTTTTCGTTGCCAAATATGTTCCAGGTTTCGAGGGTAATATCCTCATCATGAGCGACAAGTCAGATTATGGGAAGAAATGGGTACTCAATAAAGACCTGAAACCAGTTGCAAAAGCCGAAGCCCAGCTTGCAACAAGCCCCACCAATCCGATATTCATTTCAGAATACCGCTTGGCACTTCAGGCGTTCATCGAAAAGCACCGTGATGGGCCCGATCCAGATCTAATACGTCAGTATAAGCAAAAACTCGAGGCGCTTGAGGTGATGGAACGCGAGCAGCAGCCTTAGCATATGGAAGGATTCTTGCCATTTTCATCATCTTCAGTGCCGCGCTTGTGCTGCATAAATGGACGGGAAACGAGAGCAAAATAGAGTGATTCAACAGGCTGTTGGCGATCGGAGCCATTGAAGTAGTATTAGGCTTCATATCAAGTCTTCTCATAGCTCCCCTTGCAGTGATTTGCCCTGCCTTCCATTCATTATATACCTTCTCAAATACAGAAAGTCGTAAGTCCTTCTGGCTAGCCTAGAGATTAATTCCATGTAGATAGGGATGATTTATACCTTTTTCGTGGTTATTGTTTTCAGATATGCTATAGGCACACCCATCGACCGACTATTAGTAAAATATGATACGAAAAGACAAATTGACAAGTCCAACATATGGTACAATGGAAAAGGATGTAAGTTCCATTTGATTCAAATATGTGTTGGGGGAACAAATGAATGACAATCATAGAATCAAGTTATTTTTGGCAAGGTACTAAGATTAGACTAAGGGCAACTCAAAGAAGTGATTGGGAACAATGGAAATTGGAAAGCACCGATAGTGAAGCAATTCGGCTAATGGAATGGGGTATCGAACTTCCTAAGAATGATATAGACGTTGCCGAAGTGTCGGATAAGTATGATAATTTCAAAGACAATTATAGAAAGATGTTTGCTATCGAAACGCTATCAAATAATCAGTTAGTTGGACTCATTAACTTAAATTCTTTAGACCACAAAAATGGAGTGTTTAGTTTTGGCTTGGGAGTGCATAGAGGTTATAGGAACAATGGATACGCATCAGAAGCAACAAGAATTATTATGCGATATGGCTTCTATGAATTACGGATGCAGAAATGCAATTCCAGCTGTGTTGAAATAAACGAAGCATCACTTAAATTCCATAAAAATCTTGGATTCATTGAAGAGGGACGAAGAAGAAGAATTATTTATATGGATGGAAAATTTTATGATAATATTTTGTTGGGGATAACAAGAGAAGAATTTGATGAAATAGAAAGTGAGTATAGCAAGATTAAACATCAATAAAAGAGAAGTTCTATCCAAAGAAACCCACTCCATTGTCAGGAGTGGCTTTGTCTTTATATACTGATATATTTTATGGTCAAACTGTACTTTGTGTTTAGATACAATTCGGGGAACCGTATCACAAGTAACGGCAAGTTGCACATTCATAAAGCCATAATCAAAAAACGGCCTATTGGACGGTTTTATTTCCTTCTCTGAACAATTCATGTTCTTACGTGTAGTGACATCTATCTTGCATTCATTAGTTTACCCGTTTCCTAAATTTGTCGGTAGAGTTCAATTACATATAAATTCTCCATATCCTGTCAGGCTGGGTTGTAGCATAATAGCCGATATAAATGTTTAATTATGAAACGCTTGTGTTTGGCAGGCAAGGAGGTTGCAAGATGAAGGAACATGTGGATATCATTAAAAGATCCTGGGATGAATGGTCAGACTCGTGGTATGTAGGATTTCGAACCGAAGAGGTCATAGCCAACATCATTAAACAACCGGGATCCGCATTTCACCCTACAACGCATCCTCAGTGGCTATCGATTTATGCAACGAAATAAAATAATAAGACGACGTTTGACCCGACCTGAGAAGAGCATGGTCTAAAGGACGGGTTATGTCGTTTGAAAGGGACTTTCTATGAGTGATCCGTTCCAGAACCTAGTTTCATATACTCAAGTCTCTCAGGAAAAGTATGGTGCTTCTGCCTCCGCTTTGTTCATCATTCAAGATGGTCATGCCGTAACGGAATGGTATTCTGGACAGCATCATTTTAAGAGCGGTGCATTGCCGGTAACCGGGGATTCTATGTTTAATCTATATTCCATCAGAAAGTCATACGTTGGCATGGCAACGGCCATTGCGGTTACAGAAGGGAGCATCTCCATCGATACGGTTGTCTCTGATATCGTTAAGGATATGCCAACAAGCGATTTAAAAGGAGTGACCATCCGCGATTTAGCAACCAAAACCAATGTCAAGTACTTTGGTCCCCAGCGAATCGAACGCGAGGAAGTTGCAGGAAAACTAATAAAAGCGATAACAGGCAAGACGATCTCTCAATTAATAACAGAACGCGTATTTAAACCACTGGAGCTGAACCATTCGGAGTGGGTGTCTGTGCCGTACGCCAATTTAGTATGTGATTTTCAGGCTGCGGATGGGTATGCATCCATTCGAATAGAAGCCGATGAAGGCCACGATCGGAATTTGTATGCCAGCGCCAAAGATTTGGCGATGTGGGGATACCTGCATTTACATCAGGGAGCCGTTCATAACCAACAACTCATATCCAGTGAAGTATTTCGTTTGATTAACCGATTAAGATCTGACACACAAGATCAACACCGGATATTTGGATGGTATTTTCAAGAAAAATGGTTTTATGCTTCCGGAGCCGCCGGCTGTCATTGCGTAGTTATCCCTGAGTTCAATGCAGTAGGGGTTCGGATGTTGAACAAATATACGGAGAATTATAGTGAAGATCAGACCATGTTTAATGAAACATTTTACGAGTGTTTGGGGTTATATTTCCATGAAAAAGATTAAGCTTGGCATGATCGGTAGCGGCCATGTCAGCAATCGTTATTTTGAACAGGCGGCAATGCTTAAAGGTGTGCAGATTGTAGCAACATACTCCAGACATTTGGAGAATGCGGAGAAGAAGGCTGCGGCATATGGAATTCCGGGGTGGTATGATGATTATCGACTCATGCTGGAACGAGAAGATTTGGATGGTGTAGTGGTTACGACTCCTCATTCCATGCATGCTGAGCCCGTGTTGGCTGCGCTGGAACGGGGATTGCCTGTTCTGAACGAGAAACCGATGGCGACCACATTTGAAGACTGTAAGCGTATGGTTACGCTGGCAGAGGAGAAGGGGCTGATTTTCATGAGCCTGCCTTTTGACTTGAACCCCATCTTTCTAGCTGCTGCCGATTTCATTGATGAGCGATACATTGGAAAAATCACAGGTGCGGAAGCACAACTCTCCCTTCCCGGTCCATGGCGTGATAACTGGTATTATGATAAATCCGTAGCGCATGGAGGTGCGGTACTGGATTGCCTGGCTTATCCTGTTAGCCGTCTGATCGGTTTGTTAGGCCCCGCTACAAGTGTGATGGCTGAAGTCAACACGCTGATTCCCAATCGCATCGTTGGCGATGGTAAGAAGGTGAACAGCGATGTGGATGATAATGCAACCCTTATCCTTCAATTTGCAGGTGGGCAGCATGCCGTTATTCGCTCGTTATGGGGAATGTCCATCAAGCAGAATAATACGCTGATCTACGGACGAAAAGGCACTATAGCTATGAATGACGGTGGATATCCTTTGGTAGTTCACACATTGGGAGACGCTGTTCCAGTTGCGGAGCCAGTTAATTGGCGGGGGAATGATAACTGTTATGTGCCGTATCGTCAAATTGCGGAACAACGTGATGAGAGTGTTATTGCCCATTTTGTTCGCTGCCTTCGTACGGGTGAACAGCCCGTCCAATCTGCGAAACAGCAGCTGCACGTGCACGAGATTCTGTTCGGTGCCTATCAATCTGCGGAATCCGGTGGGCGGTACGCATTGACGACAACTTTTACGCAAGCGGTAAAATTGGACCCGCATATATGGGATACTCGTAGCCGTTTTATATAGGAGGAATTAAAGGCTTCACATTCGGATACATAATCCTGATGCAGGAAAGGACCGGAAAATTGAAATTAAAGTTATTATTCATTCTAATGTTAGCTATCCTTGTTGGTTGTAATAAAGAGGATGGTGGGGTCGTCATAGAAATTCATAAAGAACAGCATATTAAATATTTGGATGAGTACGGATGGAACATTGATAGATTTGGGTCCGAAACAAAATACGCTGCTCATACTTTACAATCCTTTAAGTCGCATGTGAAAGATATTAAAGAATTGGGTCATGTGGACTTGACACCATTTTTGGATAAAGAGGTTATCGAAACAGGATATATTCTGCAAGAAAAAACAATGACGTACAATCAGATTGTTGGATATATACTGGAGTCAGGTAATGGAATTATTGGTGGGTATTTGGTATTTAATCATGAGGCAGAACAAGCTGATGGAACATTACACATCGATCAAAGTGAAATGAATCCTATTCTTCATCGCAGGGAGTTGGGTAGTGATCCGCCTTCGCATAGCAAGACGATGCTATCGGGATAATTTTTTATTTTCCTTAATTGATAAACCGGGGACGTATGCATCGATGTTACCCGATAACAAATATTATTAGAGATCAATCTAAGAACGGAAAGGATGCATTCTACATATGATCGGTTTGATTATTATCGTTATGATAGTCGGCTTGGCCGGGATTATTAGCAATCAGTATTCTGCTCTGAGAAGGATGGAGCGCATGCAGCGATCACTGGATGAGCTTAACATAAGACTACAGGAGATGACTCATCATCCTAAACCGTGATATTGTTTTTAATGAGCGAGGATAGTCTTGCTAACCAGCAGAGAAGGAATGTGCGTATTCGCCTTAATTCAGATCAATGTGGGAGTATGAGATGAACCCTTTTAAACATTCAAAAAAAGAAATCAGAACGAAGTTTGAGATCGATTTGCTGCACCAGGCACAAGCCAAAGAACCTACGAAACCACCCCATCCTTGGCGTCACGAGGTTATTATTCCGGCTGCGGGGTGCATTGCGTACGGATGGGATGCCGATGAGAACCTTGTTCTGATCAGCAGCTCCGGTTACAGCATTACACAGGCCAGGTCCGGGAACCGACTGCACAGAGACCAGGATCCTAATGTAACGGATGATCATATTAGCGATAATTACTTGAGTTTTCGTATTCCGCAGAACGAACAGGACATTTCTATATTTGGATTTGAGTCTGGAGACGGGATTCATATTACGAACGATGGCTGGTTGCTGGAAGTCATTTACCCCTGGTGGCCAAGGGCTTCCGTAGTCTTGGATCGGGTGTTTGTCCCTAACTATGAATATCTCAAACATGCCGCGATAATCGATTTGAACCGGCTGGATGGGAAAATAAAATGCGGTTTTTCCCCGTCCGGTCAACATTTCGTTATTCTGGGGTCTGGTGGTGCGCTCTTGTACTCGAGGGAGTAGTTGCTTGGAGTGACTATACATTGATAGCATTAGAGAGAGGTCATCATGTCTAAACAAAGTCTTAGAGATTTGATCTATGTGAATGGGAAGGAACAACATAACCTGTACTTTTATTCCTACGGCATTGAATTTTATGAATTTATGTCATGTGTAAGTAACCGACCGGAGAATTTGATTCTTCTTAAACACAAGTTCGAAGATGCCCAGTGGAGTATCCATTCCAGATTAGATTATGTGACATCTCAAGAACTTGATGGATTAGTGGAAGATAGCGTATACGATTATGGAGATTTTTGCTGGGTTGATTTTGATAGGGAAGAAGATCTGGTCAAATTAACCAAACTACAAATTGCGGAATTATTAACCTTCGCTCATTTTGCCGAGCCCTTACATGAAATACCGAAAGCTAGGTTTGCTTACTACGCGCATGATGATGGATGGTTCAATAAGCTGTATGTATCTGACCTTGAGGATTATAAGACTCTGTTGTCTAGGGTCATCGTGTCCAAATTACATAGATTAACACGTCGGAAAATGGAAGACCTTCCAGATGACATAGCCGCCATGCTTCTGGAATCGACTAAGGAAGGCTTATTCATCGATTTCTCGAAAATCGTTAAAAGCAAAGCGAGTATAAGCGTACCTGTTACTGCCGTAGGGCATTACTTGGATATGGATAAGGTATATGAATTTAGAGATGAAATCACTGAGTACCAGATTTGGTTAACTTACTCGAACAGGAAATGGAGTTTTGTCAAAGTAAACTGACATGAAGATGAACAGAAGCCAATCGAAGATAAGACCAGAAGCTTAACATAAGAGCAACCGATGCAGAAGGGGGATCCATTTCAAATGATTAAATACAATATTTGTTTTGTTCAGCGCGGTGATGAGGTTTTATTGTTGAATCGTAAATCCCCGCCCTGGATGGGGTGCTGGAATGGCGTGGGAGGCAAGCTGGAGGCGAACGAAACCCCACGAGACTCGATGTTACGTGAAATGGAAGAAGAGACACATCTACAAGACTATAGTCTAACTTTTAAAGGCGTAGTAACTTGGTCTGTCAACGGTTCTATTACGGGTGGGATGTATTTATATCTAGCAGAGGTATCTGAGGATTACATCTACCATACTCCAATCACGACAGCTGAAGGCATATTGGATTGGAAACCCGTTAAATGGATAACGAACGATGCGAATGTTGGAATTGCAGCCAATATACCGGGTTCGCTCGAACTTATCTTGCATGATCCCAATTGCTATGATCATCGCTGTACATATAAGGACGGTAAGCTTGTCGAACAAACCCCGATTCAGATCAGTGCCTTGATTGAAACGGATGAAGCGATGAGGGAGGCGTTGTTGAAGCCGTATCGGGAAGAGGGAGTTACGATTTAATCTCATTAGAAAAAAATACTCAAACACCACATGACCCGACTTAGATAGGAAATATCTTAGGCCGGGTTTTGCTTTCAGTATGAGGAGCTCTGGAACTCACTGGCAGAGTGAAATAGAATCCTAAAGGTGTTGAACGGATTGAAAAAGGTTGTTACCCCAATAATCATTGTCGTAGAAGTATTAGAATGAAGTAGACGATGAGAACTTTAAGATGATGCTATTACCGTTTAAAGGAGGTGCTGCCTTGTCAGCCATGGACAGTCTTTGTTCCCACTTGCAAACTGCTGCAGCGAATTTCGGCCTGACTGAAGTTATGCCAAAGATCTTAAGCCGTGGAGGAAATATCATCATTCATTTGGCCCCTCATCCGATCGTTGCTCGGGTTGCTGCGTTCACACCCGACCAAGATCCCCATATCGGCAAGAAACTAGAACAAGAGCTGCGCGTAGCTTCTCATCTTCACGAGGAGGGAGTTCCAGTGCTGCTGCCTGTGCATCTCTCGCAAGAAGGTCCAGTTGAGCTGGAGGGGTACTGGATGACGTTCTGGGAGTACGTCCCTCAAACAGCACTTCCTTTCCCTTCACCGAGCGAAGCGGTCAACATAGTAAATACATTGACCCTTGCCATGGGACAATATACCGGAGAACTCCCTATTCTGGGTGTATGGGACAGGACCCAACAATCGGTTACGCGATTAAGCGATCACCCAGATGATCAGATACAACGATTACTCCACAAGTTTTATGAAGTAGATCAAGAGATGCGTTCAGAATCCCTGCTGTTAATCCCCAGTCATGGTGATGCGCATGCCCGCAATTTAATGCCGAGCCCCAGAGGTTGGCTCTGGACGGATTTTGAAGATGTATCCTTGATGCCTCGTTACTGGGATCTGGCTTCATTTGTGGCAAATCTGGCTTTATTTAAAGGGGAGCAGGAGCCAACATTCCGGTTTATGATAAGCCGTCCCGACATTGTGGCAGACCGGGATGCCTTTGGATTTGCACTGTCCGCCCGCATATTAATGTCTACACTTGGCAACGTGGATTACGCCATTGCAGGTCATGGGGATATGGAATTCGCCTGTTCACAATTGGAACTTGCAGGGGAGTTCATCTACCGTGTGGAGCATATTTGTAAGGGGCCTTAAGTCAGACGAAGCTTGGTTAAGGATTCTGAAATCCAAGGAGATTATCAGCATAATGGGCAAATTTATTGAAAAGGCGTTAGTCCCCATATCCTTTGGACTCTTACTGGCAGTGATCTGGCTGCCTATCGGAATTATATTCTACATGAACCATCTGGCTGGCGGCTTTACTTTGAAATACATCTTGCACTTTTTACTCGGCTTGCCCCTAATAGCCGTTTTGATCGGGGTGATTTGCCTTCGAAAGAAATTGGGGTATCATATATTTTCCGTTTCCTTTCTATTGATGACTCTGTTGATTACTGTGCTTATGCCTATAATCGCAGAATCCTAATCATACTCATTCGCGCAGAAGCTTCAGGAGAGGTTTCAAGTGTGGAAAGTGTTGAGCTGCGCGTGGATCATATCGAAGTTATGAGCGAATAATACGAAGCCATCCGGAAGATTCGGGTGATCGATACGAAGAATGGTTCCGGAATAACGAGAATTCATATGAACCAGTCGTATTTACACAAGAGAACCTCCTAATTGGAGGTTTTTTTGGTTCCCTCCTGGGCACATATCATCTATTATAGGGGGAAGGAAAATTTTTCTATCTAGAATTGGGTTATAAATACTCGCATAAAAACATGCATTGTTCATAGGAGGGGATAAGGTTGAAGGACACAAGCTTGTATTTTTACAATGAGCTATCGGAAACATATCACCTGATATTTAAGAATTGGCCTGAAACGGTTCAATGGCAGGGGGCTTTCTTCGATAAGTTTATTCGTTCGTTATACGCAGAGGGCCATGAGGGTCCGATCGATCTCCTGGATGCATCATGTGGGATAGGAACACAGGCTTTGGGATTAGCGCAGCATGATTTTACTGTAACGGCAACAGATATTAGCCCCAATTCGGTTGAGCGAGCGAAGAGGGAAGCTGACAAGTTTGGGGTACATGTTCGTTTTGGAGTCGCGGATTTCAGGACGCTGGATAAGGATGTTCCTGGACAATTCGATGTCGTTTTGTCTGCTGACAATGCTGTTCCCCACCTACTGGACGACCAAGAATTAAGCGTGGCTTGCCGGAACTTCTATGAGAAGCTTAGAGACAAGGGGCTACTGATTATATCGATGAGGGACTATGACGAGATTCTGCAGAATCGACAGCGCTCCACGTTGCCCCGAGTTATGGATGAAGGAAAACGTATCGTTTTTCAAGTCTGGGATTGGGCTGAAGCTGGCAATCACTATATAACCAACCAATTTATTATGCAAGAGCTTGATGGGTCATGGAAGACTCAAGTCAACAGCACATCCTATAGAGCTTTATTGAGAACGGAATTAAGTGCAATATTGGAGGAAGCGGGATTCACCGATATCAGATGGCATATGCCTTCGGAATCGGGTTTCTATCAGCCGATCTTGACGGCAAGGAAATTATGAATGAATTCCACCTGGGTAAAATGAGTTCCTTCAATTGCCTTAGTATATGAGGAGGAGTTATGGATGGCAAAATTAACAGGTCACGAACAAGTCGTGGAGTATCTTCACCATCTTGAGCATCCATTAAAGGCTGAAATTGAGGAAGTAAGAAGCTTCATATTAAGCGTCGATGATCAGATAACCGAGCAGATCAAATGGAATGCACCCAGCTTCTGCGTTCAGGGCGAAGACCGGATCACTTTAAATTTACAAGGGAAAGGCTTCTTTCGCATCATTTTTCATTGTGGGCCAAAAGTTCAAACTCATGACATCAAGGGAGCCATGCCTGAGGATACTCTATTGGAATGGGCCTCTAATGATCGGGCAATCGTGAAGATTTATAATTTAAACGATCTGGAGGAGAAGAAAGAACAATTAAAAGAAGTCATCGTTAGATGGATTGAAGTGACGAGTAAGGGTTAATCAGGTAAGTGAAGGGGTGAATCAGTTGAACAAAGTGATAGATTATTATAATGCCTTCGATGAATGGGGGCGCTTGGATAGGGAGCCCATTGAATTTATCGTCAATTTGCATCATATCTTGAGTATGCTGCCTGAGAAAGGTCATGTGCTGGATAACGGTGCGGGACCTGGGAAGTATTCGATGGAATTAGCGAAGAACGGTTACGATGTGACCTTAACAGACCTTACGCCAAGATTAGTCGAGATTGCGGCTGCTAAAGCCGAAGAATTCAAGTTAACAGGCCAGTTCAAGGGGTTTCACCGTGCCAATGCCAACGATCTTAGCCTATTTCAAGATGAGTTGTTTGACGGTGCACTTATGATGGGACCGTTATACCATTTACAGACAGAATCGGATCGGTCTACGGCTGTCCGAGAATTGAATCGTGTTACCCGAGCAGGCGGTTATGTATTTGTGGCATTCATGACTCGAATTCGGCATCTGATGACATCATTATCATTTCCGGAACAATGGAAACCGAATGATAATATCAGCAGCATTAAGGAATTTGTTAGGACCGGGATATTCAATCATAACGATGAAGGAAGATTTACCGGTGCGTATTATTATAACTTGGAGGACGTTAAGCCGTTCATGGAATCGCATGGCTTCGAGACGATCAAATTGATAGGTTCGTCAAGTATAGCAGGTTCCTTCAAGGCAGAGCAGTTCGATTATTGGCGGTCCCGTGGGGAAGAGGAATTCCAAGAAGTCATGAACCTGATCTACCAGGAAGCGGAGAACCCAAGCATTTTGGGGGTCTCATCTCATTTATTGTATATTGGGCAGAAACGATAAGGGTTATGAACAAAGTAATCAGAAGAATGGTTGCAATATTGGTACTGGTTCTCATCATTTTAGCAGTTACCTGCCCCAATGAGGCCGATTACAACAGATGGTTGTCGAAGGAATATGGAATTATGTGCGTAAACACAGGGATAGATAATAAATGTAGTAAATCCGGGAAGGACATCCGGTTTAAGTCAGGGCATATAAAACATGCTGCCATTTATATGGGAGTCGAACAAATATATACGGAAGATAACAAGGATTATCAATTACGAGCGATTGGCATTCTAAATACTTTTTTTAAATACTAGACTCTACACAAATAATAAAAATTGCAGGGAAACAGGGGATAATGACATACCATGAACAACATGATCGTTCACGAAGTTTCCGACCTGGGTGCAGTAGACATCACCGAGCTCCTGACTGAAAGCAAGGAAGAAGGATTCAGGAATATCCATAGGCTAGTGAATGAATATAAAGAGGGTATCAATACGTTTCAGCATGAAGCTGAAGCCTTGTTTGAATGTCGAGTTGGTCATAGAGTCATTGGCATTTGCGGGTTAAATCGTGATCCGCATTCTGACGGAAGCATCGGCAGGATCCGCAGACTGTATGTGTTAAAGGAATTTCGGCGTCATGGAGCCGGGAGAAAGTTGGTCAAAGCGGTAATTCATATGGCGAGCAGCCATTATACTAAACTCGTCTTGAAAACGGACAATCCCAAGGCAGCTGAATTTTATAAGAATTTAGGTTTTAAGGAAAATGCGGATGATGAACTAGTCACGCATGAACTTGAGTTATGATGTAATCACTAATGTCCCGCCTCGATCTGATAGAGAGCTTTCAACGGTTAGGAAAGGCTACCCTAAAGGCAGCCTTCCTTACCCCTCGTATGCTTGTTGCAACGTCTGCATATCGATTTTTGATTTCGTTTGAAGCAAAGCCTTCATGACTCGTTCCGATTTTGCCGGATCGGGGTCGGTTATCATTTCGCTTAAGTTAGCCGGGACGATCTGCCACGATACACCAAACTTGTCTTTCAACCAACCGCATACTTGTGCTCTCTCGTCACCGCCTTCAGCTAGCATCTCCCAATAATAGTCCAGTTCTTCTTGTGTCTCGCAATGAACAATAAATGAAATGGCTTCGTTGAATTTGAAATGCGGACCGCCATTTAAGGCAACAAAATGTTGGCCTTCCAGCAGGAATTCCACAGTCATGATCGCACCTTCGGCAAACTCATGATTGTCATTCTTCTCTGTACCGTAACGCGTGATTCGTTCGATCTGCGAATTTTTAAAAATAGAGACATAATGCTGGGCTGCTTCCTCGGCTTGGTGATCAAACCACAAGTTTGGCGAAATCTTTTGGACCCTATTCTTCATAATTTCAACTCCTTCATCACAGGTAATAGAATGTAATGCAATCGTATCATATCCTTCTTATTATGATTTCTCACCGATTGCGATTTTTTCCTGCCTCTTATGGGTTCACATAACAATGCAGTTAGGAAATTGTGCGATGGTTGCAGGATAACCGATGTCTCATGTGAAATCCATTAGGTTATAGACGATGGAAGAAAACAATAGGCGACTGGGGTGACTAGTGATGATTGAGGTGCTATTGCGAGATGTGTTCGAAGATGATCTTGCCATATTTTTTGAGCAACAACTAGACCCGGAGGCAAACTACATGGCGGCTTTTACAGCGAAAGATCCTTCGGATAAGGCAGCTTTTGATTCGAATTGGGCCAAAATCTTAGGCGATGAGACCATCATCAAGAAAACCGTTTTATATGAGGGACAAGTAGCCGGGCAGATTTTATTCTTCGAACATATGGGTCAGCCCGAAGTTAGCTACTGGATAGGGCGCGAATATTGGGGGAAAGGCATAGCGACGAGAGCCCTTTCGTTATTTATCAGAGATATCAAAACCCGTCCATTGTATGCACGCGCAGTTAAAGATCATATCGCCTCGATTCGGATCCTGGGAAAAAACGGCTTCATCATCTGGGGGGAAGATAAGGGCTATGCCCATGCTCGTGGTGAAGAAGTGGAAGAATATATTATGAAGCTATCTTTTTAGAATAACGGAGGTTAAAACATTGAGTGGAGGTCATTTCATAATAACGGGAACCTCGAGAGGAATCGGCGAGCAGTTGGCCCACATGCTTCTAGAGAAGGGCCATGTCGTGCATGGGGTCGCGAGAGGAACGTCCGAGAGATTGAGCAGCTATCCAAAATACAGTCACCATGTATATAATCTGAGCGATACGTTGGGTCTGGAGGAGCTTGTGGATAGAGTGTTTGACGAGATTGATGCCGATCATGCGGATATGATCTGCCTTATCAATAATGCGTCCATGCTTGAACCACTGAAGGCCATTGAACTATGCGATGCGATAGATATTCATATGAATGTGCAAATCAGTCTGATTGCGCCGATGATCTTAACGTCCTGCTTCATCAAGAAAACGGAGGGGCTCTCCATTCGAAAGAAAATCATCAACATCTCTTCTGGCTCCGGAACATATCCAGCACCTACGATGAGCGTATACTGCACAGCGAAGGCCGGGATCAATATGTTTACGCAGAGTGTTGGGACCGAGAAAAGGAACCGGCAGAACCCGGTGGAGATCATTGCGGTCAATCCTGGAATGGTGGACACGGATATGCAAAGAATGGCCAGAGGGAAAAATGAGCAGGAGTTTGAAATGGCCAAAGCCTTCGCCCATGCGCATGAGTCTGGACAGCTGCTATCTACAGAGGAAATCGGGGCGCATCTGCTACATATCATCGACAAGGATTTTGAACCCGGAAGCATTGTGAATTATAACGAAATCTAAGGGGCCTTGTCTTGTGAAAATTGAAGTATATCTTATCTATCGGGGGCTGTTGTCATGATGATGCCAACACATATGTCGCTGTAGGCGGCGTGGTTGAGAATGAACGCGGTGAAATATTGTTGGTGAAGGACCGTAACGGGTGGGTTTTTCCAAGTGGGCAGGTGGAAGCCGGAGTTTGAAATTAAGCTGAGACGGAATATATAAGGGCTGCGTAATGGTTTATCATGTATCGAAAGGAATATTCACATGGAAGAAGTTATTGTAACACCGTACAATCCGGACTGGAAAGACGAGTTTGAACGGGGAAAAGCTGAAATTGAGTCAGCACTGAAGGGACTTGATTTCCATATCGAACATATCGGGAGCACGTCTGTGATGGGTTTAGGATCGAAACCGATCATTGATATGATGGCTGGTGTTTTGAGTTTAACTCTAGTAAATGAACAATATATAGAGAATCTGGCCAGGATCGGGTATGAATATGTGTTTAAACCGGAGTTTCCGGAGCGACTCTTCTTTCGTAGAGGGCAATGGCGGGCGGGGACCCATCATCTTCATGTTTACAAGTATCAAGGCCAACAGTGGAACGACCAGATTTTATTCAGGGAGTATTTAAAAAACCATCCGGATACAAGGGATCAGTATTCTACCTTAAAAAAAGTTCTTGAGAGTCAATATAAACATGACCGCGTGGCCTATACCAACGGCAAGGCTGATTTCATTCGTGAAGTGATCCATAAGGCAAGGCTTGATACGGACGGAGTTAGTTAGGAATCTTGATGCTGGAAGGAAGTAAAGATGATGTCCGAATATTACTGGGATTCTAAAATCGAATATTTGAGAAATACCAGATGGTTATATTACAACGATGATTATTTGGAGTTTCTAGTGAAGAACGTCTGGAAATTGAATGCCCCCGTTAACATTGTGGATTATGGTTGTGGCTATGGGTATCTTGGAGTGAAGCTTCTCCCGCTATTACCCGAAGGGTCAACCTATACAGGTATAGACAAAGGTGAAGATTTGATCAAGGAAGCAAGAGAGGTGTTTGATAAGCTGCCCTATTCCGCTGAATTCATTCAAGGAGATATTGAGGACATGTTTGTGCATCGTCAGTATGACGTTGCGATCTGCCATGCATTTTTATTACATATGGCAAACCCTCGGATGATTCTTCAAAAAATGATCGATAGTGTACTGGACGGTGGCCGAGTCATTTGTTTTGAGCCCCATTGGATTGCTAATACGGCAAATTATGGCTTTGATGAAATCCAGCATTCTGAAGTTGTCCCTCTAGGCATATTACAGAAATTGTATGAAGAGAGCGCCAAAGATAGCGGAAAAGACGGAAACATCGGCATGAAGCTCCCGATATTCCTAAGTCAACTGGGATTACGGAATGTGGAGTGCCGAGTCAGTGACAAAGTGAATTTTTTGGACCAGAATATGGAGGCTGCAGAGAAAGATCGGCTTTTTCAGTCCTTGAAGGAAGAAGGCATTGGGCAGGAACTCGAGGATTCGGTTAAGGTAGTGGAGCAGTTGGTACAGAGAGGTCTATCAGTGGAAGAAGCACAAGCCCAATATGCCGCCGAACTTAAGCTGTTTCAGGTGTTTGATAGCGATTCGTGGTTAGCTTACGCACCGAATATGAAGATTTCTTTTGGCACGGTTAGTCGAGAATAAACGACCTAAGGAGCCCTATGAAAATTGGATTGGTAAGACATTTTAAAGTTATACATGAACTCGATAGAAAATGGATGACGTCCAATCAGTTTAATGCTTGGGTGGAAGCTTACAATAACGCTGAAATTGAACAATCGGACCTGGACTATGGTTTTTCGGAGTGGAACGTATGTATATCCAGTGATTTATCCCGAGCCATTCAGACGGCAGAAACGATATATACAGGCACTATCATCGCAACGAATCGGTTAAGAGAGATTGAGGTCCAATCGATTCATCCTTTGGGAAATCTAAAGCTTCATTACCATATGTGGTTGCTGATGGGGCGTTTGGCTTGGTATTTGTCTCACGGCTCACAAGCGGAGCGGAGAAGCGAGACACGGGAGCGAGCTGGGCATATCATCGATTGGATCGAAGAACGTTACCATAATCGCAACGTATTAGTGGTTAGTCACGGTGCATTCATGAAAGTGCTGACTCAGGAATTGTCCAAAAGAGGTTACCGAGGATAGGGATTTGTACAACCCAGGAATGGTGCCATGTATATTTTTGAAAAATAAGCGGGTAAATCAAAGAGAGCCTTGGGTTCTCTTTTTCTGTTGAAGTGTACTGCAGCCCATCCAGGTTGAATTATGATGCCGGATACGGTACCATCATTGCACTAGTAAATGTTGTAATCGGCCAGTAAAGGAGTCGTATCTGCAATGACCAAGGTACTTGTAGTGGATGATGAGATTAGTATCTCAAGCGCAGTCGCTTATGCGCTGCGAAGAGAAGGACATACGGTGGAGACGGCAGGGGATGGGCAGGAAGCGCTGGAGCGTGTGGAATCGTTTGATCCTGATGTGATGGTGCTCGATGTTATGATGCCGAAGCTTAGCGGGTACGATGTTTGTCGCAAGCTCGAGGATCGGCAGCGTCCTGCCATTCTGCTCTTGACGGTGAAGGACGATATTGTGGATAAGGTGCTCGGGCTGGAGCTTGGTGCGGATGATTATATGACAAAACCCTTTGACATGCGGGAGATCATCGCCAGGGTAAAGGCATTGTCCCGAAGAAGCCGCACCCCTGAGACAGTTGGGCAGCAAGCCCCGGAACAGCATGTCATCCGAATATCCGGGCTTACCATTAACCTGTTGAATCGCACCATTCATGCTGAAGGCAAACCTCTTGAGCTCACACCGAAGGAGTTTGACCTTATGGCTCTTCTGGCTCGGAATCCGGAACGGGTATATTCGCGCGAGGCCTTGCTTGAACAGGTATGGGATATGGATTTTGCCGGCGGCACGCGTACGGTGGATATTCACGTCCAGAGATTGCGCAAGAAGCTGGGAAACCAGCACGAAGTGATCCAAACCGTTTATGGCATTGGGTATAAAAGCACGGAGATTTCATCATGAGCAAAAGAAAGGTCCGTTTCGGCTTAAAGTGGAAAGTCGCACTTCTTCTCGCCTTGCTGTTGATCGCCGTTGTTGTTGTTCTTAGCACATTGGTTCTTGCTGGGATACGGGAGGATCAGCGGGTGCGCCTGGAGCAATCCTTCGCCCATGAAGCCGAAGCGGCCAATCTCAGGGTTCATCAGGAATTTTTGACGAATCCTCAAACCCAGCCGGATGATTTTATGGAAAATGTCGGTCAACGGCTAGCGGTTGATCTTGGAACCCAGAGCGGCATGCCGGTGACCCTGTATAAGCTGGATGGTACATTCACAGGGACTTCCCTTCCGTTTCAGCCGAAAATGGATGTACAAGACGCACTTGCACACACAGCGCAAGGGCGTTCCGCCTACATTACCGAGGGGGACCAGCTGCTCTATCTCGCTCCGCTTCGGAATATGGATAAACCGATCGGAACGATTCAATTCCACGCATCGCTAGCTGAGCAGCATGCTTTCTATGATCGGATCCAGAACCTGTTTATCGTGACGGGTCTTGCCGTATTGGCCGCGGGCTTCTTAATCGGTTTTCTATACGTCTGGCGGCAGGTTCATGTCATCAGCAGATTGAACCAGGCTGCGCAGAAGATTGGCGAAGGAGTCTATCTTAGCGAGCCGACGGTTAAGCGAAATGATGAGCTCGGTGAGCTGGCGCAAGGCATATATGAGATGAGCGGGCGAATTTCCTCCTCGGTGAGCCAGCTCACGGAGGAGAAGCTGAAGCTGCTGGATGCCATCGAACGGCTGCAGGAGCTGGAACAGCAGCAGAAGCAGTTTATCGGGAATATCAGCCATGAATTGAAAACGCCGCTGACTTCCATACTGGCCTATGCGGATTTGCTTGAAATGTATCGCGATGATCCAGCCCTGCTTGAGGAAGCCAGGGGACAGATCAGCAAGGAAGCACAGCGTCTGTATCGATTGGTGGAGAAGGCGCTTCAGTTATCGTCCATGGATATTTACGAATTCGAAACCCATGCGGAGCACGTAGAGCTTCTGCCGATTCTGCAAGAGGCGGCAGCCCGACTGGAAGCTAAGGCAGAGCAAACTAACATTGCGATTCAGCCCTCCCTAACGGATGGTAAGGTATGGGCCGATCCGGAGAATCTGATGCACATGGTTCTGAATCTGTTGGATAACGGAATTAAATACAATCGGCCCGGAGGAACTGTCACGCTCTCGAACGAAGTGAAGCAGGATGAGCATGGCCATGATCGGATGATCATCAAGGTAAGTGATACCGGAATCGGAATCCCGGACGATGCCAGAGAACGGATCTTCGATCCGTTTTATACGGTGAGCAGCGACCGCTCCAGGGTTCACGGAGGAACTGGCTTAGGGTTATCTCTGGTACGCAATCTGGCGGAGAAACAGCATGGTTCCGTTCAGCTTGCGGAATCGGGTCCCGGCGGTTCTACGTTTGTGATTGTCCTGCCGATGAATCGGCCACAATCGACAGAGGTTATTTCGACAGAAGAAAGTTCAGACTTGGAATAAGGTCTGGGCTTTCTTTTTTCAAGCTTATCTATTTGTTTACAAGTTCGTTACAAGCTCGATATCGTATCGAGATATTCGCATTCTATACTGAGTTCAACAGGGAAACATGAGGTATGCTAAGACGAAAACTGCAGCTACCGAAGCTCCTTGGGGGAAATGCATAGGAGGAAACCTGTTATGAAACATAGATTTGGGAAGCATGGGGTCAAGTTGCTGTCTGTTATTGCTGTGGCTGCAGCCCTTGCGGCCTGCCAGTCCCAGGATCGGTTGACGATCGTGGAGCCAGGCAACAGTGCAACCGGCCAGCCTCCCGTATCGAATGCTGGAGAGACGGCATCGGGGGAGCGCAAACTCACGGTTGTAGAAGGGGCGAGTGGGCAATCCAGTCAGGAAGTGGTCGTGAATCAGACGCACCGGATCGCCTCGTCCAACATTGAGGCATGGCTGTCGGAGGATGAGGTCAAGGTGCTAACAACCAAGCTGATCAAGGAAGCGACCGAAACGGAAGAACCGCAATATGCTTATACCACCGAAGCAGTGAACGTAAGTACAGGTGAGCGGCGTGAGCTCACGAAGCATGAAGAGTCGCATCCAGGCGAACAGCTTGTCAAAGAAGAGATCTCGCCAGACGGTAAATATAGCTTTATTCAGAAATGGAGGGATAAGTACACGGCTGACAATTTCCTGAAGGATTTGAGTACTGGCAAGAGTATCCCGGTTAAGGGTGACAATTACATGGAGATTGGGGGATGGCTGGATTCCGACACCTATGTTCTCGCAGCAGGCTCCATGAGCGGCAAAGGCGATATTCGACTCATTTCCACGGACGGCACTTATACCACCATAGCCATTGAGGATGAGGATGTTGAATTTTACAACCAATTCGGAGCGAGTAAGGGCCGGATCTATTATACCGATGTGAACCAGGTGCTGAAGGTCGTTGAACCCGGACAGTCGAAGCCGATACATCTCATTGAAAATGTATGGAACTTTGCGATTTCTCCGGACAGCGAGTACATTGCCGTTGCGACAGCGACCAACACAGGAGGGGACGAGAGCAGCAAACTGCTGATCTATGACGCTGCCGGAAGTTTGCAAGGTTCACTTATCGGAAAAGGCAATCTGATCTCGTACTTGTCCTGGTCGCCGGATTCCGCCAGAATAGCCTTCGATGTGTATTCGGAGAATGAGAGCGGGATGAACGGAGTGTACGTATTTGATACTTCTTCGGGGAAGGTAAGCTGGATGGCGCCCTATTATTCTGCAGTGCATCCTGCCGCCCATCCTGTCTATCCTCTGACTTGGAGCCCATCTGGAAAAAGACTGGGAATTACGATTGATGATAAAGAAGCTTTAATTGCGACGTATGTGATGGATTTTAAATAGGTTTATATCGAGCTTCATCATATTACTCATCGACTTAGTGATGTTGGTGAGACAACGAGAGGAATGGATAAAATGAAATCATTAAAAAAATCAATCGTGGCAGTTGCTGTGCTGGGAATGACGTTAACGGGAGCCGCGGGCGTCTATGCGGGGGCAAACCTGGAGAAAATCTCGGCTTACCTGAATCACAGCATCGGTATCAAAGTGGATGGAACCGTATATAACACGGGCAAAAAATTGACACCGATCACATATCAAAACACAACGTACTTGCCGGTTCGCGCGATTGCTGATGTACTGGATGTACCCGTGCAATACGATGCGAAGAATCATCAGGTGCTGATCGGAAGTAATCCTGGAAACGGTCAGACGATCGAGCTGATCAACGTGAAATACAGCGATGCACAACTAAAAGAGATCAAAAGCGCATTCGCCAAATTCGATGGTTTCCAAACACCGTACGCTCCAAGTCAGATGATAAAAGGCGATGTGTATCAGAAGACGGGTGCAACGGGAGATGGCGTTAACATGCTGTTCAAACATATGACGGTATATATCTCCCCAAGAGACTACTCTCATGGATATGACAGCAAACCGGTAACTTTGTCCAACGGGACCAAAGCAAAATGGTATACACCGGATGATACGCCCATGCTTGGATTTCAGATCAATGACCGCTTCTTGACGATCAGCTCTCCGGATCATTCCTTAAGCAAAGCACAGCTGGAGAAGGTTGCCGTAAGTGCTGCCCTTTTGAAATAAATATAGAGACAAAAGATCATAGAGATATGGTTTAGATATGAAAAAGGTGAATAGAGGTTCTTACGAGGAAGCTTGCAGGGGGATAGGAATGCCCTGTGGGCTTTTTCGTTATGAGAGGCTAACGAGGGAGTATTTCCTGGGCAATCGATCTGGAAATCGATGGGGTCTTGTGAAATGAATGGAGAGTTCCTGAGCTGTAAATGTATGGGTATAGAGGCTGGTAATGTGTATCGAAACTCATAAATAAAATAGACTCATTTCGTGGCAGAATAGTTTTTGTTTACATTGATTTTATAGCAAGTTTACGCATAATAGATACTAAGGGAGATGATTCCACTTTGATTGATAAGAATATTAGCACTACAGTTGCAGGAGATTTGATTGTTACTCATCTGATAGGGAAGATAAACACTGATGACGTTATTGAATGGTTTAATGGTTTTGAAAAGTCATGTCAGCAGTTTATTGGTGAGGGTCTGAAATACAAATTATTGGTAGATAGAAAAGGATATACCCCAAACCACTTCTCCGTTCAAAAAGCATGGAAAGATAAGTTCTTCAATGAAACCATTCTGAATCACAGCAAGGCAATTGCGTTTCTTCTTGAAGAAGGGGAGATCATGAATTACTTACAGCAATCCAACACAAAAGAATCCGTTAAATTTTTTGATAATTATGAACAAGCATTCAAGTGGTTAAACAACTATCCAAGATAAGAACTTTACTGAACCAGTTGCTCTCAACAACTGGTTTTCTTATGCCCGCAGCTTTACTGTTGTTGTGAAATTGACGTACTTGCAAGCTTCTAATATCTTGTTTGCAACAATATTAATGAAAGAGCTAAAAAAAGAAGCAGCATGATCGCTGCTCCTTCCCAAATCTATTAATTACGCTGCAATAATAGGTATCCGCTAATGTTGGATGTTCTTTGGCGGAATACGATTTTGAAACCTACATCATGATCCAGTAAGCAGGCTAAGGCGGTTCTTAACAGTGCATTCGGCGTCAAATCAGCTCGGCAGGGAGAAGCATTGCCAATGACACGGGCAGCAACGATTCTACGCGCGGAGCCCGTAACAAGAGGGTTTCTTGACCAGCTGATTAATACTAAATCCGGTTGAGGAACAGCAGTGACACGACCCATTCGATTCACCTCTTTTATTATAGTAGAGCCAGTATATTAAATGATAAGCTGATGAGAAGTGTGCAAAGCAAAAGGCGGAGTTTTACAAAATTAGGGTTGCAACCTACACTGACGAAAGGGGATATGTAATGTGAATCCTATGAAAATGAAGGACTTCTCCTATCGTTAACAGACTATCGTTGGTTATTCGTTTGAAGATGGTGGCTGTGATAGAGGATTATAGTTGATTGGATTGGATGTATTTTGGAAGAGTTTATCTAAAGTCGTTTAAATCCGGGAATATCCCAACTCCATATGGTATTATTTGGTTTAGTGTTTGCTCGCTTGGGAGGACAATGATATGGACATAGAGTTAATGCCGGTCAATCGAAAGAACTGGGAAGAAGCATTGGCACTGCAGGTTTTGGACCAATAGCAGGGGTTTGTGCCAGCGGTAGCTGTATCTCTAGCCAAGATCTACATCAAACCGGATGGTGAACAAGTAGAATACATTCCTTTTGCGATATATGACGGGAACCGAATGGTCGGATTTATCATGCATGCTTATGAAGTGAATACAGCCGATGGTTATTGGATCAACGGTTTTTTAATGATGCAAAAGAACAGGGCAAAGGATATGGCAGAGCAGCTTTACTCCAGATGATTACATGGATCCAAGGCCAATTTCCGCAATGTAAAGAAATACGCCTGACCGTACATAAGGATAACCAAATAGCGAAAACTTTGTACAGCAATCTAGGTTTTGTGGAAACGGGAATCTGGTTTGGCAATGAGGAAGTTATGAAGCTGAATGTTCAATTAAACCTACAAGTAAAGAGAAAGGGGAGTGACCAATTGTCACAGATTAACATCAATCAAAGCAGTCCTGAAGAAGCGCATTCGGTACGGACGAACCTAATCAAATTTAATGCACAGCATATCGCAGAAGATTTACAGCAGAATTATGAGGAGATCAACTTACATATAAAAGATGAGAATGGTGATATCGTAGGCGGGATCAATAGCGTGTTTTGCTGGAATTGGATTGAGGTCGATATTCTGTGGGTGGATGATCGATTCCGGGGGCGGGGCTACGGCTCGAGATTATTACAGGAGATCGAGAGGATAGCCGGAGAAAAGAAATGCACCTTCATCAAGCTTAATACTTTCAGCTTTCAAGCGCCGGAATTCTACCGAAAACATGGATTTCAAGAGATTGCTTGCATTGAAGATGCCCCAAGGGGTCATCAGCATTATTACTTACTGAAAAGATTGGTCTAGGAAAGTTAAGTCCTAGTCAAGGGAGAGAGGTTATAAATAATGGGAGAGGTGCAGCAGCATATCCATCCGGTATATTCATTAGTTAAAGCAGAGCCTGTCCTATATTCCAGGTATTTTGCAACATATCGGAAGAATGTTTGGTTCAGACCGAGTTGGAAGCATGTGCAGCAGATGATGGCGGATGCGGACGACTGCTACTGGATCATGTCTGGCGGTATAAGAATAGCAGGAATATCAATATCGGAGAATACGCTGGGATCCCTGTTTGTTATTCCGCCCTTTGGTTTTTCGCAACCGATTGCAGCTTATTTGAAGAAATATATCTTGGAGAATATAACTGGAATCACCAGAATACATGCGTACAACGTTCTACCTGAACATATGGCAGCATTCGCGGCAGAAGGCTTTAAACCCGAGCAATCAAGAAAATGCATGATTCGGCCCACAGCGGATACACACAACCCCTTACTTGTCGATCAATTTAAGTGTGAACAACCAGAACCAGATGAATTGGTGCAATTATCCCGACTAATGATGGATGCCTATCGTAATTGTATTGATGACCGTGATAGTGAGGCGTTTACTCAGGATATACTTTATTATTTTGAGAATAATTCAATTGATATTCTATTAGATGCTTCTTCAACTATAGTCGATCAACAATCCAATGAAATTGTGGGCTGGGGTTCTTACCAGGAGATGAACTGACGAGCATGATCTATACCAACGAATAAAACCAACAACCATCGAAGGAGCATAACATGATTAGACTGCAACCAGTTGATAAGGATAATTGGACCGAATGCATTAAACTGAAAGCGAAACCGGAGCAAGAAGGCTTTATTGCCTCCAATCTGTATTCGATTGCCCAGTTTCAATTTCTTGAACATTTTAAAGCGATGGCTATTTATGATGAGCAGACGATGGTCGGATTCGCGTTGTATGGCTTGGACTCCGATGACGGGAACTATTGGATGTACCGTTTCATGATCGACGGGCATTATCAAGGGAAGGGATATGGTAAAGAAGCACTTCGAATCATAATCGAAGAAATCCGTAACAAACCTGACCGGACGGATGTCCTTATGATAAGTTTTGATCCGAAGAACGAACGGGCCAGGCAGCTTTACATCAAAGCGGGTTTTGAGGAAATCGGCGTCATGCCGTGGTCGGAGGGTGAATCCGTAGCGAAGCTGATGCTGTGAACCCTTGGCCTATACGTATGTGGAGAGGATTATGCTGATATGAAAATCATAGTGACTGGCGGCGCCATCATCCGGGATCATCAAGGGCGAATATTGCTCCAGCGACGCTCGGACTATGGCAACTGGGGGCTTCCCGGTGGCGGTATGGAGGTCGGAGAATCCGTGGAAGAGACGATGAGACGGGAAGTGCTCGAAGAAACGGGGCTGGTCGTCCGCGATAGTGAACTTTATGCGGTCTATAGCGGACTCAGAATGCAGTATCGATATCCGGACGGAAATGAAGTCGTGTTTGTGATGTTTATTTTTAACGCCACGGTGGATTTGGAAGGGGAGACAGAGGAACAAGGCAGGGTACTTATTCATCACGATGTGAACAACGAGTCGTTGCAGTTGGAATTCAAGGAATTGCATGAGATTGAAATAGAGGATATTAGCTCCGTTCAAAGGCCGGTATTTGAGGATCTGCGCAGCGGGACGACAAGCATTTTAAGAACTTGAAGTAACTAGTGCCATGACAAAAGGGAGTGCAAACTGTATCCAACAGTTGTGCACTCCCTTTGTTAACTTAACTAGAACTTGGGTTCATACCATATGGCTTGGGTAAAGTCCTGGAACTTATCAGAGTAATAATACATAACTTCAATGTTGTTATTGTCGCCGGTTGCTTTTTGACCCTTGCTTCGGATAATGGGGATGAATTCTGCATAGTATGCGCCATTCAAGGAGATTCGAACAGGCTGCTTAGGGTTGCTCAACTGCTCGTAAGTATAATAGGATGGCTCCCCGTTCACGTTGATCTGCAAGTCGATTTTCTCCGTAGCCTTCAAGGCCAGATAGAATTCCGGCAGGGCATCGCGATTCACCAAAGCAAAGTCAGAAACCGGACTTTGTCCGTGTCCTGATGGGGAACCCGCATAGATAAAGTTTCTTGTGCCATTCGGAATAAGATCATCCGGCGATGGTTCCCGGACATAGTCGCTGCCACTATAATAGTCGTAAATTCGATGCAGGACAACTGCGGTTTCGGCTAACGTTACCTTTTGATTCGGGCGAAAATACCCTTTCGTATCGGGTTTCATGATGCCGGCCTCGTCAAAGCCGAGCAGTGCATAGGCTTTGACGTGATCGAGATCGGAGGCTAAGGAAAGCCCCCATCTTTTGTCTTGCATCAACCCGATTTCGGGCGCTAATGGCTGATAGGCATACTTCCATTTATCATAATGGTAGTAGGAATTGAAATGTCTTTTGGGAAGATCTTTAATCGCCCGCAGTCTCGCGATATCCTCACCGTCCGATAACTCCAAGGAATATCCAATATCATCGAACAGCGCATTCAGCGTAATCAACAAGTCCCAGCGTGTTAACACTTTCTCCGGCATATACTTGAAGGTTTCGTCGCCATAATTGATTTTGTCGGCGGCCGCAATTAATCCGTTCGGCGCTGAAGGTATGCTGCCGTAGACATCCTTAAAGATCTGGTAGGAGGGGTGTCCCTTAGGCACGCCGGGAATGTTGATATTCTTATCGCTTTCGACCCGTAAATCGGTAAACAACCGATGAACCATGAGGGTAAGATCAGATTTGGTCACCATCTTGCCTAAGGTATTTGTTCGATTCTCCATGTTCTTAAAAACCCCATGGGATCTCAGGAAATCAACGGATTCCGTAGCCCAAGCATATTTGGATTGACTGGATTCCGCCGCGCTTGCCATGGTTGTCATGCACAACGATAGAATAAGAGTTAAAGATAATAATCGACGCCACCTTTTTAGAAACATTTGAATCCTCCTGTATGTATCTATGTATTGGATTAATATTCCTCCATTGTAGTCGACAAATTATGACAAGAGCAATTGTTTTTTCTGAATGTTTACCTATGGATTGGGAGTTAGCCTGCGCCCGTTTCAGTTTTTTGAACGTCTCGAATGAGGAGCGAATATCGGGGAGATCGAAAGATAAAGGTATGATTTAGACGAAAATTTTTTAAATGTAACCGTTGACATTACGGAACAAAATGGTAATATTTTAAGTCATTAGATATAGCGGTTGATTTCAGTACCTATCGGCTTGTACAAGATCGTGTAACAACAGGTTTCTGCCATCTTGGATGGTGAATGCAATGCAGCTTATCACGGAGGAGGTAATGCATGGGGATTGATTGGTATGACATGATCGCACGAAGGAATGGCGGCTACAAAGGAAGAGCGGTGTGTACCGTAGTCGGGAGATCGGCGGAAGAGGTGTTTGAGGAGCGGTTAGTGGAGATGCTGCCGCAGTTTCATTCGGTGCTGGATGCAGGCTGCGGGCATGGCGAGTTCACGCTCCGGATGTCCAGGCATGCTGAGAACATCATTGGATTTGACAACTCCGAGGAGATGATCCGAATCTCCCAATCCTTACTCGAGAGCAGCGGAACCCGGAATGTGGAATTTGTGTATGCCACAACGAAGACCGAGATGCCTTTTCAAGACGCTCAGTTTGATCTCATCTATGACCGCAGAGGGCCCACCTCAATCCTCGAACATCCCAGGATATTAGCTTCAGGCGGCACCGTCATCGGGATCCATACGGATGTGACTGACGTTCGAAGGCGATTGTCGGAGAATGGCTACATGAATGTCGAGATTGAAGAGTATAATGAAGCGATTACTTACTTCCCGAATGCCCACGAATTTGCATTAAATCTGTCGGATACGCCAGGGAATCCCGATTTCACCTTGCCGGAGATGAAGGGAGAGCTGGACGCCAAGATACGAGAGAATCAGATCGACGGACAGCTTGGGGTTCGTGAACATAAATACATCTGGAAAGCGATGAAGGCGTGACATCAAATCGTTTATCATACCCAAAAAGGAGTGTTGCGATATGGATCATGAGTTCAACCGGAAGTGGCTGGAGGAAAAATTTGAAAACATCCGCAGCCGTACCTTAAAAGTGCTGGTGCAGTTAAACGATGAGCAAGTCAATTGGCGGCCCAACCATTCCAGTCTGAGCATATCGACGTTGATCAGGCACATCGAAGGCAACATCCAAGAGCGGGTCATGAAGGGGATTCTGCATCAAGATGTTACGCGGAACCGGGAGGAAGAGTTGGCACAGGTTTTTGTCAGCCGGGACGATCTGATTCAGATCGTGAAGAATCGGTTTCAGTTCCTGATCGATACGGTAAAATCTATGCCTGGCGAGGACTTTGAACAGGTTCAATCGGTACGCGGAAAAGAACGCAGCAACCTCGACATACTGCATCAATGCGCCACGCATTATTCGGAGCACATGGGTCAGATTTTTTACATCGCGAAGCAGTGTTTGGCGGTTCAATATAAATCCACATCGATCTAATAAAGTAAGTCCCCCTTAGATGGCGCTTTCAGCGATCAAGGGGGACTTTTTATTTTACGGTTGACCAGGAGAAGGGACCTGGTGAGTTTCTTTTTTCTGCATAATGCTCGTCAGCGGCTCGGGCTTCTGATATGTGATCGATTTATTGATTCCCGCATCCAACTGTCCGTTATTGAACTGGACACCTATAAGATGCGTGCCGGAAGGCGATGAAATACCCAAAGCGCGTCCGTTGGTGGAGGTTCCGTTCAGGCCCTGATTGTTGCCCGGCGTGAAGACGGCCAGCAGTTGAGAAGGTGAGAGCTTATCTCCGTAGGCGACGTTATAGTTGGCAAGGAACTGCTCCATACTCAGGTCATAACAGCAGGGCTGCTTCTTGATCCAGATCACCTTGGTTTCATTTGGGCGGATGATGGTTTCGGTGCTGAAGCGATCCTTTGTAATGGTCCAGCGATTGGACTTGGATTTATCGAATGGGAGGGCAGGGTCGTAATAGTAGTAGATTTGATATCCTTCCAGGTCGATTTCCCGGTCATTCGGGTTGTAGATCTCCACATAATTGTAATTTCCTTGCTCGTTCGAGTTAGCGACCACTTCAGTGATGTGCAGAGCCGTGGTCAAGGGCAGCCTAGGAACCGTTTCTTCGGTGGTTTTGTTGGATTTTTGCAGGGTACCTTCCATCAGGACGGGATAATGATCGCTAGGGTATTGGCCATCTTCATTGTAGTTGATAATCTCACTGTGCAGGACATTCCAGCCCTGGCTGTGCAGAATCCAGTCGATCCGGTTTCCGCTGCCGCCGCCGGTAGGGTCCTTGTAATTATGGAAGGTTCCCAAGTCATCGTTGGTTCGCTTCTTGGCGGTGACATGTGCATCCGACAACCCGTTGCTTGCAAAAATCGAATACGTATCGCTTCCCGGAACAGTATTGAAATCGCCGGTCACAACTATGGGGATATCCGAGGCAAAGGCCTTCATCTTATCAACGATGAGGGCGGCGCTCTTCTGCCGGGAAACCTCGGATTGGTGGTCCAGATGCGTGTTGACCATATAAAAGGTTTTGCCATTCTGAAGATCCTGAAATCGAACCCAGGTTGCCATCCGCGGAATCTGGTTACCCCAGCTGGCGGAGCTGATCGTCTGCGGCGTATCAGACAGCCAGAAGTGAGACTGCTCCAAAGGCTTCAGCCGCTCCGTATTATAAAAAATCGCCATGTACTCCCCTAAGTTCCCGCCTTCACGTCCGACTCCAATCCGATCATATCCTGGCAGATCGTTCTCCAGATCGACGATTTGCCGGTGAAGTCCTTCCTGCGTCCCGATGACGTCCGGTTTATGCTCCAGAATCAGGTTCTTCGTAACAGGGCGGCGGTTCTCCCAAGGTTGACTGTCATTGGCGGCATAACGCAGGTTGAAGCTCATCACGCGTAAAGGTCCCGACGATACTTCAGCCGCGCTTGCCAGTTCGCCGGAAGCGGATAGCGGCGCCGTCGTCAGAAATGTAAGCATCATGAACAGGCTGGTGATTTTGGGGATTCTCATTAAAATTCCTCCTTCGTCATGTGCAAGATGATGTTCCTTCTAAAGTGGATGTTAATTGTTAACCTGTCCTCCCTTCCTGATTTGCCCATATCATATCTTATTTTTAGCTGGTTGCGTATTTACAATTTTTTAGGTTTTTGCTTTCGTTTTGGATATTCGTGGAGGAAATGGATGAGCGTATCAGGAATATACCATTTAGGAATCGAGGTGATATGGTTTGAAACCATTGAATTACAGCGCATTGATCAGCTCTTTGATTATGGGGATTTCCATCGTTACGGCGAGTTTTATACTTCAAGGTGGTGAGGGTTCAAAGTCTGTACCAGCTGTTGCGGATGATGCCTACTCGGTGCAATCTGAAAGTCCGTTAATGACTCTAGAACAAACTGCGGAATTCTTGAACCTTACCGAGTCTCAGGTGAAGAATATCATCTCCTCCGAGAATGCGCTAAGAGGGCAGGGAGTTTCAGAGGGTTTACCGATTCCTTATATTGTGGTGCAAAGCGAAATCTACGTTAGCAAAATAGGGCTTATCTCATGGCTTGAAGAGGCTACGAGGGAAAGAAGGGTGTAATGATATTGCAATCATTACGATCTAAGGCCCTGCCGGATTGCGCGTAATGTGCGTTAACGGTAGAATGATGTTAATCAGCAAATATTTCATCCAAGAACCCTCCTCGTGGTTAACGCCAAAGGTGGGTTCTGTCTGTTTATAATCATGCGTAAAGGAATGTGGATATGACGAAAAATGGAATTGTACTTGTGGTTAGCGTTACCCTTGTTCAAGGGGATCAAGTGCTCATCATCCAGGAAAATAAACCTTCGGTGCGGGATACCTGGAACTTCCCGGGAGGTCGCATCGAGCCTGGGGAAGCTATGCATGAGGCGGCTATGAGAGAAGTGAAGGAAGAGACGGGATATGATGTCCAATTGACAGGCACTACAGGCGTGTATCCATTTATCAGCAGTTTGAATCACCCTGTCATCATGTTTCATTTTACCGGAGAAGTGGTGGGAGGCTCGCTTCAATTGGGAGCTGGCGAGATTAAGGATAGCCGGTGGGTTATGCTGCCTGATATCTTGGCAGATGACAGCATGAATTTCCGGGATGTCGAAGTCATGAGACAGATCGTTGAGAATCTCAAGAATGGCGTGCAGCACTCGCTTGCATTGTTTCATCCGTCTTTGCTTCTAACTTCTGGGTCATCGCATATTCATAATTCTTAGCGGATTATTTCGTATTATTTTTTTGAATAAAGGAGCGAAAGAGGGATGATCCAACTTAAAAAAATCGCTTTTGGCGGATTCGTTGTCATCGGTGGTCATAATCTTGATTCCAAGTATTTATTGGCTCGAGTGGTTTGGACTTGGAAGGCTGTTTGTTATAGAGATATTAGGGAAACCAGAAATTCACATGCTGCTTTCCGTGTTCTCCGGTGTATTGTTTATACGATCTATCCACAACAACAAACATAGGCCTAACCCATAGATAGAGACTAGTAATAAGTGAGAAGCATGATGGTTCTCTGCTGCTGTGCAACACCGTTCATATGTTTTTCGTATGTGAAGGATACGATGATGTATCGAGGAGGTAAGGAAGGAAGTGGTCAGCATCCGTTTTCCCATGGGTTCCTTTGAGCCAAAGGTGGAGCCGACATTGGAGGAGAGGCAGAGGTTTATACAACAGATACCTTCAATCGTACCGACGCTCCGGCAAATCATAATGAAATGTCCCCTTTCCCAGCTGCATATGCCTTATCGTGAAGAGGGGTGGAGCATTCAGCAAATCGTGCACCATCTGGCTGATAACGACATGAACGCATACTTGCGATTTAAGCGTGCATTGACCGAAGAGGAGCCGGTGGCAAACTCATACCGGGAGGATTTATGGGCTGAGCTGAGTGATTACACGGAGGTTCCCATTGAGAACTCGCTTACGCTTTTGGAAACACTTCATTTTCGTTTTCTTATACTGCTGAAGGACTTACAGCCCGAGGATTTCAAAAGAACCATGAGAACTCAAGTGCTCGGCAGCATTACCCTGGATATCGCGCTGCAGCGATTTGTGTGGCACAACCAGCATCATATCGCGCAGATTACATCCATATTGAACCGTGAAAACGCGAAGTTACATAAGGAGTGAGCCCAATTGAGCTGGAGATCCAAGTATGCTTATGGAGGCATCGTGTTCAATCAGAATCAAGAGGTCCTCATGAGAAGTCCAAGCGGCCATTGGGGCGGCTATGTTTGGACCTTCGCCAAAGGCGGTGCTGAATTAAGCGATAACTCCCCGGAAGAAACCGCAACCCGGGAAGTGTTGGAGGAGACAGGTTATAAATGCAGCATTATCGCGGCCATTCCGGGTGAATATGAATCGGATACATGCGTGACGAAATATTTTTTGATGAGTCCGGAAGGATGGAGTGCTCATTATGATGAGGAAACGCAGGAAATCAAATGGGTTAGCGTGGAGCAGGCCTTTGAAATGATAGAAATGACATCAACCCAAAAAGGTAAACAACGCGATAAGGATGCATTAATCAGTGCGATACATACGATGAGGGCATTAATAATAGAGAACAGATTCTAGTTATCCATTTTATTAGGAATCCAAAGGAGCCATCAAATCATGGGAATGTCAGATTACTATAAGGATCTAAGAGAAAAGATCGGAGACCAGTTAATATTCGTGCCGTCCGTCGCCGGCATTATCCGCAATGATCAGGATTTTATTTTATTTGGAAGAAAGCATCACGAAGAATTATGGGGACTTGTGGCCGGTGCCATCGAGCTGGGAGAATCCCCGGCAGAGGCGATGACCCGCGAAGCGAAGGAAGAAACCGGGCTTGATATCGTGCCTGAACGAATTATTGGGGTATATGGTGGAAAAGAACGCCGATATACGTACAGCAACGGACATCAAGTGGAGTACCTTACGATTGTGTTCGAATGCCGCATCATTTCGGGTGAGGTGGATCGTGAGAATGACGAGTTCGCGGAACTCAAGTTCTTTCCAGAGGATCAGCTGCCCCCGACGGCATTAAAATATCCGGAGCATATTTTCACCAAAGCCAATGGAGAGCGGGCTCATTTCTGATAGAAAGAAGGTCCCCTATGATGTTAAAAGCGATAATCTTCGATCTTGATGAGACATTAACGGACAGAAGGGCAACGATTAACTCGTTCATCGAGCGATTGATTGCCCGATATTTTCCGGACTCCGATGAAGATACTCAGCTCATGATATGTCATTGGAGGTGCAGGGATTGAAGCGTTTTAAAAGCGTTAATGGACAAAAGCTCGTCTATGAATCCTATGACCGCCTGATGGCGGGATGGACGGTACCTTACGAGCAGCATAAAATATCCACATCGTACGGTATGACTCACGTAATAACGGCAGGTTCATCGGACCTCCCCCCGCTGCTGTTATTGCATGGAACGGGCGACAACGTCGCCATGATGTGGATTTATAACGTGTCGGAGTTATCCCGCAATTTCTATATCATCGCCGTGGATAATATCGGAGGTTCGGGGAAGAGCGAGCCAAACGACAAGTATGCTCATGATTTCAATCAGGCAAAATGGTTGGACGAAATCCTTGAGGCTATGAATGTAGATGCTGTCTATATCGCCGGTGTATCCTATGGAGCTTATCTGGCCTACCATTACGCCATCGTCAGACCGAATAGAGTAAGAAAGATTGTATGCTTGGCTGGCGGCATTGCCGGAAGTCAGCTTGAAGTGATGAGCAAAATGATGCGGGCTTTTCTGCCGGAAGCACTGTTCCCTTCAGAACGGAGTGTGCGTACACTGCTTCGCAAGCTGTGCGGTGCCCATGCAGATGCATTCGAGAACAACCCGGAGCTTATGCAGCACTGGTTCTACTTGCTGAAGTACTTTAACAATCGCTCCATGATGAAGCATACCATTACGATCCATTCGTCTGCCGACATTCAGGCTGTTCGCAGCAAATCCTTGTTTGTTATCGGTGAGCAGGATTTGCTTAGTTATTATCCGAAGGCGGTTGCCAGACTGGAGACAAATGGGATGCGTTACCGCATCGTTCCGGGCGCGGGCCATGCGATCAATCATGAGATGCCGGAGCTCGTTCATGAAGAGATTATAGGCTTTTGCAGGGAAGCGTGAGGGAAGTGTAATGACAATGAAGATTAAACATCTCACCGGTCTGTTCATCAATGCTCTGGTCTGTCTAATATTGGTTCTACTGGGGAATGCCATGACCCCCAAGCCTGGCACTAGTTCTGGAAACGGAAATCCAGTCATCCTGCTGTTAATCCCTCTGAGTATTCTTTTCCTGGTGCTTGTTCTTCAATGGATTCGTATGTTCAAGGATCTTAAGATGTCCCTCAGCAAGTTAAGCATGCTGATCTTAGCTCTGGCCGGCTATATCGTAGCGGGTTATGTATATCAGCTTCATCGACTCGAAGTCTATAGAGTAGTCCTAGCCGAGGCGTTCGAATTGAGGTGGGGGACAGCGGACTGGCAACATATTGAATCCATTACGACCGGCGGCCTCCTTTCGATACATTTGAACAATCAATTTTTCAACTGGAATACGTACTTCATGATGATCGCCTTCTCGCTGCTGCTGTGCTTCATGTTAAAACTGATACAGGGACTCATGAAAAGAAGACAAGGAACTTCCGTGAAGAATTAGTTTTGTGTAAATAAGTTTCATGGTATAGTAGGAAATGACGTGCCGTAATTTGACAGAACAAGAAAATGCTCCATCGTATTCCTGAGTTTGAGCGCACTTTTTTTTCATTATGACCATAATTACGTTCTTTAACAGCCAATTCTCTGAAATTCTGGCTTACAACTTTACGAATGACTTAAGAGGCAGCATACTTACGGTTATTTTTTTGATGATTGCCATCATACTGCTAGTTGCCGGCATAGCGATGAGGGCGATATGTAAGGATGCAAAAGAAGACTTTCATCGGATCGACAAGCTGATAAGCGAGTTGGAAAAGCGAGATTAATCGTTCCGATTCAGGAGGGGGTATACGTGGTGTCTATTGATGAAATTTACGGCCAACAGGCTAAAGCCTATGAGGCCATGGTTAGCAAACAGCCCGACTTATCCAAGATTATTCGTGAATTAAAGCCTTATGAGGGACTGGATGTGCTGGATTTGGGAGCCGGATCAGGGCGGATATCCATGCTGCTTGCTCCAGACGTAAGATCCTTGATCTGTACCGATATATCCGAGCCGATGTTACATATATTGGACGAGAAATTATCTGAAGCTTATGATTTCCGCAATTGGACTACCGTCGTTGCAGATCACCGCAGCCTGCCGGTTGATTCCTCGAGTGTTGATCTGATTGTATCGGGTTGGAGCATTAGTTATTTGGCCAATTCAGGCGAAGAGGATGGCCGTGAGAATCTGAGGCTTGTCATGGCGGAGCTGAGGCGTGTCTTGAGGCCGGGCGGGACGATGATCATTCTGGAAACGATGGGAACCGGAACGGAGACGCCGAATCCCCCTCATTTCCTAACCGATTATTATGCTGGATTAGAGCAGGAGTACGGATTTAGCCATCGGTGGATTCGGACGGATTATGTTTTTGAGTCGGTCGAAGAGGCACAGCGGAGAACGGGGTTCTTTTTCGGTCAAGCGTTAACTGACAAGATCAAAGCGAATCAATGGTCCACGGTGCCGGAGTGCGCGGGGATCTGGTGGAAGCATTTTTAGATAGTGGTGTATTAACAATAAAGCTTGTGAAAAATACTACAGTTAAAGGCGATCTTGGTCAGTAGAAGCTTTTGACAAGTTAATCAATTTAGAGTAATATCCACATGTAATAATTACACAGGTAAGAATAAGGATCTGAGTACAAGGCTGTCTCTTTACAGGGGGGGCTTTTTTTGCGTTTTACGTGTTAGGAATCGAGTTATGGGGGTGGAAGCTATAAATACCGCTAATCGTAATCAAGTACTTATTGTTGAAGATGATGCACATATTAGACGTTTTGTATCGATAAATTTAATAAATAACGGATTTGTGGTGAGTGAGGCTGCATTTGGAGGAGAAGCGATACAACTCTTCACTACGAATCGACCCGATGTTGTTGTTCTGGACATTATGCTGCCAGATGCTGATGGATTTGAAATCTGCCGACAGTTAAGAGAGATAGAGCCTGCGGTCATCATCGTCTTTTTAACTGCCCGCGGACAAGATCTGGACAAGATCAAAGGATTAGAAATCGGAGCTGATGATTATATTGTCAAACCGTTTAATCCGTTAGAGCTTGTAGCACGAATTAATGCGATATTGCGCCGAACAGAAACTGCTCTAAAACCGCAAAGATCCGTGATTCAATCCGGTCCAATTCGGATGGATCTGAATTCGAATAAAGTGTTCAAACATGACTTCTTTATTGAATTAACGCCGAAGGAATTTCAACTAGTTAGAACCTTTCTAGAACATCCCGATACAGCACTATCCCGGAATGAATTATTAAATCTCGTATGGGGAGAGGATTATGTTGGAGATCCTAAAACAGTAGATGTTCATGTGCGAAAGTTACGGGAAAAGATTGAAGATGATGGCTCCAAGCCACATTGGATTGAAACGGTATGGGGAGTAGGATATCGCTTCAGGAAGGACGGTTAAGAAGTGGGTATTCAGAAAAGATTAGTAGGAAGTTATTTTGTGGTCATCTGTATCACTGTTCTCATTCTTGAGATTTTTCTCATGGTTTACGTGAGATATTATTATCTTCATAATGTTGAGCGGATTCTGATGAATCAAGCGGAGCTATCTGCTTCTTTTTTTCAGCAATATTTTGCCGATGAAGATCTGGAGAAACAATCGTATCGATTATTAAAGGGGTTTGCACATAACTCGGATGCGCAAGTACAGATTATTAATTCCTCAGGCCGACTTTTGCAGGACTCTACCGGACTTCCAGGCGGCAATGACATGACTACGTATTTAGATGTACGAACTGCACTCCAAGGACAACCCGGCACATGGAGAGGCAAGGACCCTTCCACCCAAGAAGCGATATTAGCGGTATCTTTTCCCTTACGAGCCAATGATATCATCGTGGGAGAAGTCAGATTTGTCACTTCCTTGACTGAAACACTACAGACAGTTAATCGTATTTCAATCGTACTGATCTGTGTAGGTCTGTTTGTTCTTGCGATTGTTACCGTTCTTGGACTATTGTTGTCTCGGACCATAACGAGATCAATTAAGGATCTTAAACAGGCGGCAGATCAGATGACAGAAGGAGACTTCAGCATAAGAGTACATAAACGCTATCAGGATGAGCTGGGTTCTTTGGCTGATACGTTAAATATGATGGCAGGTAGAATTTTGAAGAGCGAACAGCTTAAAAATGATTTTATTTCATCCGTGTCCCATGAACTGCGAACGCCATTAACGTCAATTAAAGGCTGGGCCATCACGCTGAAATCGAATGGGAATCACAACGAGCAAATCCTTAAAGAAGGATTGGATATTATTGAATCAGAAAGCGACAGGTTAACTTGTTTGGTGGAAGAACTGTTAGATTTCTCTAAACTGGATAACGGAAGAATTGTCATACACTCAGCACCTGTCCATCTATCAGAATTATTGCATCATGTGGGTAGACAACTTGCCCCAAGAGCTGCTCGGCAAGGAGTATCACTCGAAATACAAGCAGAGGAGAATCTCCCTAACATTAATGCAGACGAGAATCGTTTGAAGCAAGTACTAATTAATTTAATTGATAATTCACTCAAATTTACAGATGCCAATGGTCGAATTTTTATACACGCTCATACAGCTCTAGAACAAGTTGTTATTACCGTTGAGGACACTGGGTCAGGAATCTCAGAGGAGAATCTAGAGAATGTGCTGCAAAAATTTTACAAAGTTGATCCACATGCACCTGGCAGTGGTCTGGGTCTATCGATATCAGATGAGATCATTAAGTTACATCATGGAGAATTACGCATAATTAGTGAGGTAGGTAAGGGTACGACAGTCCAGATCTACTTGCCGATAGAAGAAAATTATAAAATTTAACTTTTTCATAACCACTTCGTTCCCTTTCAAAGATAGAATAGTCAATAACCTTGACAATCGAGGAGTTGGTAATCAGAATGCTCAACAAACTCATTAGAATAGGTTTCATATCAACTACGTTATTGTTGCTCGGAGGATGTGGGATTCCCGCAACACCAGTAGATATGATTAAGCCTCCATTATCAGAAGCAAGTATTCAGCGAGATAAAATTAACCATGAACTTATTAAATTACTACCTAACGAGGTTCAATTGTTAGTTCCTACGCAGGGAAAAGACGGTAATGATATCTCGTTCGGAGATATGGACGGGGACGGTATCGATGAAGCCGTCGTTGTATATGAAGAGAATAAAGCGACAGGTAAAATGTTGAAAGCGGCGCTATTTAAGCAAGATAATGAGGAGTGGCGAATCGTCTCGGAAGTCAAGGGCTTTGGTTACGGCTTGGAGTATGCTGGATTTCCAGATATCGATCAGGACGGTCGATCCGAGCTCGTGCTTGGCTGGTCGTTAGGGGCTGCAGGAAATGGTCTGGACATTTATGGCTTGAGTGAAGATAAATTGAAGCTGTTATCCAAGAAGGAGTATCACGGCAAGTTCGATCTTGAGTAATCCTTCCCAAGGATTGTAGTTAACAAGAGGGAGGTGTCCTATGATTTGAACGGTAAAATAAGGGCCGACCTGATAGTCTCCGATGGCCATCATAAAACACAATAGTCCGTGGCAATACGTCATGAAAAAAGACGTATGTTTGCTCATCGGATTATTTGTGATGTTCATTTTTAGGCGGATTCCTACAGAAATTCAACAAAATAGAGGTAGCCATCATGTTTATAACCCACATAATTTCAAAACTGGATAAAACCATGCTGTTCATTATATTGTGTCTTGTTGCCATTGGTACGATTGCTATTTATGGAGCCACAGTGGATACGAATTTAGAAGGCCTTCACATTAGTTATTTATATCTATTCGGTGCATTCTGCATTCCTATGCTGGCTCTCGCATTGTTAGATTATAGAGTTCTGTTTGGTAAGCTATCCTACGTTCTCTATGTAATTGGCATAGGGATGCTGGTTCTTGTCAAGTTTACCGGAGAGAACATTAACGGTGCTGTTCGTTGGCTAAGTATTGGAAGTTTTCAGCTTCAACCTTCTGAATTAGCTAAATTATTTACAGTGCTTCTGATTGCTCATTTATTAGGCAAGCGAGAGGGAGCTCAGCTTCGTATTGTTCAAGATATATTACCGATTTGTATCATTTTCATGATTCCTATCATCTTAATCATGCAGCAGCCGGATTTAGGCACTTCTCTAGTTTTTGTGGGTGCACTGCTTAGTATGCTGTGGATGGGTAACATCCGTTCATTATATATGATTCTGTTCATCAGTATTATGATCATTACGGTAGGCATAATATTATGGCTATATTATGCCAATTTCGAATTGTTATCCAAGATTGTAGAGCCTCATCAAATGTCAAGAATTCAGACTTTTCTTGACCCAGCCAGCGATCCCGATAAATCATGGCATGTTAAAAACGCACAATATGCGATAGCTTTGGGAGGATTGACTGGAAGTGACGTATCTTTTTTACGTAGAGGGTTTGTTCCTTATGCGTATTCCGATTCGATCTATGTGGTCATAGGCGAGGAATATGGTTTTTTGGGTTCTGCGGTGCTGTTACTGTTATATTTCCTTCTCATATATCGTATGGTTCATATCGTCAAAGATAGTAGAGAACTTGTAGGGTCATATCTTGTTACCGGGCTTATAGGAATGTTAGTCTTTCAAATTTTCGTTAATATAGGCATGCATATCGGTTTGGTACCCCTGACGGGTATTTCCTTACCGTTCATAAGTTATGGAGGCAGCTCACTACTTAGTAATATGATTGCAATTGGTTTGGTGTTAAGTGTCAAATTTCATAAAAACGATATCTATATAGAATGAACTAAAGACAACCTTATTATTACAGAAATAGAAAGCAGGTTAAGAAATTGGGCATTTCTCAAACGGATGATCTCGTATTTCAATTCATCAATCAAATGGCAGTAACATTCTCTGCACTAAATCCATTTATGCGTTTTTTATCAGAAAAAGCGGAATACCTCTTTTACCTGGGGATTATAGTTTATTGGTTTACTCGCATCCATAAGAACAGGCAAATGGTGATAACAACTCTCTTGTCAGCTTGTGTTGGATTTAGTGTTGGTAGTATACTTTCTCACTTTTTTTATAGGGATAGGCCTTTTGTCCATCATACGGTTAACCAATTAGTTGAACATTCCGCTAACGCTTCATTTCCAAGTAATCATTCGATTGGGGCCTTTGTAATCGCAACAGGTATATGGTTGTTTCGTAAGAAAGATGGCGTAATTTGGCTTATATTGGCAGGTTTAATTTCATTCTCCCGAATTTGGAATGGTGTTCATTATCCTTCTGATGTCATCACGGGAGCATTTATTGGTGTAATTAGTGCGTTTATGGTTTATCAAATGGTTCATCGATGGTCTGTAGCTCATAAATGTTTGAACGCTGGCATCAATCTTTATGAAAAAATCGAGAAAAATATTTGGAAAAGTTATAAAAAAGCTTCTAAACTCAAAAATTGAATATTATTAGAATTGAGTGGAGGAAATTATGTCTATCAAACCTAAGAGAAAAGCAATTCGTAAAGTTATGATGAGCATTTACCTTGTTATAAGCGCCCTGATACTTGGAGTTGGAATCTATGCGGGGTATATATATTATAAGGCGGATGCTGCGATTCAACGTGTGGCAGCTCCAAAGCTGACTGATGATCCGATTGATTATGTAAAGAAGGAATCGATTCAACCTATGACATTTCTTTTGGCGGGTGTAGATAGTCGGGATGATGGTGGTGGGGTGATGAATACAGATGTTCTTATGCTTGTCAGTTTCAATCCACAAACCCAATCTGCTAGTTTGTTGTCCCTGCCGCGTGATTTGCTGCTAAAACCTAAATCGTTGCCTGCTCATAAATCCAATTATTATTATGCTTATTACTATATAAAGGATAAGTCAGAGGCTATTCCTAATACAAAACGTTTTTTCTCTGATTTGCTAGGTTTTCCGATTGATCATATGGTCGTGTTGAATTTTGATGCCTTACGGCAGACCGTGGACGCACTTGGCGGACTGCAAATCGATGTTGACATGGATATGAAATATAACGATTCCGCAGACGGAACGCATATCGATTTAAAAAAGGGCTTGCAGACTCTTAATGGTCAACAAGTGCTCGACTATGTCAGGTATCGTAAATCAAATCAAGGGACTCGGGAGTCCTCCGATTTCGCACGTAACGATCGACAGCAGCAAGTGATCAAGCAGATCATTGAGAAATTGGGGGATTTTCAAGGGATTTCCCAATGGGGGAACATATTGGACATTATCGGTGAAAATGTGAAGTCTGATATTCCTGAATCTGATCTTCAACAATGGGTCTATAATTTCCCGAAAATCAAACCGAATCAGATTCGTTCATTGCAGTTGGAATCCAGTTGGAAAAGTCCCTATGTTTACGTAAACAAAGAGGATTTGCAACAAGCGTTGATAGATCTAGCTGATGAAGCAGGTGTCCGTTCAGAAATATCGTTTAAATGGGAAACTATTGGGGTACTGGAGTGATCCGTGCATTGAGTCCTTTAGTTGGTCAGACCTGATTTAACTTCATCTCAACTTTCGCTATTTAAACAATTAAACAAACCCTTGATGTAACTAGGTAAACTAGATGTTTGATTCTTCTGGTGTTACTGCTAATACATAATGACCGGCGGTTGACGGCGTAAGTTGTTCTTCTGGTGACGGTCAAGCCGTCCGAGCTATAGTGTGAAGAAAGGGAGGATCATGATAATTCTCCCTGGATGACGCGCTTGATCATATGATCGTCGATGATGCGATGTTTGTTCTGTGAGGCGTAGATGAGACTGTGCGTACAGACCTTGTTGATCAGGCGGGCAGCGCCGCTGGAGAAGCGAAATATATCGTCAATGGCCGCCTCCGTGAATACGTCATGTTCAGCCCCGCGTAGCTCATATGCCGAGCGACATAGGCTCCGGTTTGGGCCCTGTCGAAGTGGGCCAGCTTGCATTGCAGGTCAATGCGCTGGCGAATCGCCGCGGTAGAATTTTGACTCGCAGCCAAGCTGCTCGAGCAGACCCTTGTAGAAATGCCGCGGCGTCAGCTTGGAATCCGACAGATACAGCACTTTGTAGGTTGCCGGATCGAGGACCTCGGTGAGTCGGCGAATGGTCGTTGTCTTGCCGGTGCCGCAGTCACCGGTGACCACAGCAAACCATTGCCGCTGAGCGGCGTAGGAGAGGTGGCCGAGTGTCTCTTCGAGGATAACCGATTCGTAGAGTTCGCCGGTCGGCATGTCCCGGGAGAACGGCGCTCGGCTAAGACCGTAGAATGACTCAAACATGGCCGGTCTCCTTATTCACCCGCCGGTAAGCAACGGCAGTCGCCTGCCGCTCTATCCGGACAGCGCTGCGACCTTCCGCGGCAGCGAGCAGCCGGGAAGCCTCCGCCGGCACTTCACCCAGGCGCTCGGGAAGCAGCGGCCGCTTGCCGGCACGCTCGCCGATAACCATAAAGATCGAGTTGAAAATATCCTCGGAGATATTGTGAAGGAATTCCCTCCAAGAAGTACAAAACATAAGAGAAAATGGTAAAATAATCAGTAAACAAACGGATAAGAAGAGCAATAAATATAAGAAATGGAAGCAGGGGCACCTGCTTCCATTTTTCATTCTTTTATTAAAGGCAATACACCCAAACCCCTATGATAATACCCTCTCCAGGACAGACAATCTCATCTTCCCTTGCTTTGTCCAATGCCGATACCTCACGTCAATAAGAACTTTTGGCTCAACAACATAAGTAAATTGCATTTTGTTAGCACTAGGAGCTGATGCCAGGCATCTATTGCTCTACGTATGGCCATTTGCATATCGGCGAAAAAAGCACCATTAAAACTCAATGTATCACTTGCGCTCCGCAAATATCATGAGAAGCTCCGAAGAAAATGGATCAGGCATTGAAGTGAAAAATATCCTTTTAAAATGTTTGGCCAACTTTTTCAATACTACACTAGCTGCAACGTCATCCTCATTCCAACCATAGCAATAAGACATGAAATGATCGGATAGGTTCAATTGTTGTTCAATATAATCAATGAATATCATTTCTTTTTGACCCAAAACAATCTGTCTTAAATCGTCGTAGCAAGGCTCGTATTGAAAGACAGCGCTCCCCCTGCTTTCCTTTTTTCCTACTTTCATTTCTTTTATAAATGCTACAATAAAGGGATTCAATAGGGATTTTTCATATAATTCTTTATATAAATTATAGATTTTTATTTTTGTATCTATATCAGATAGCGTCGCAGCAATAATCATCGCATTTTTTTTGTAAACCACATTCAAGGAATCAAAAACAGAAAGCAAACTAGATAATAATTCATTACTCAACTTACTTCCCTCATTGAGATAACGAAGCTCATAAACTAGTTTTTCCTTTTTATGTGCTTCTTTAATCTCGACTCCACTGTAAAAGACATAAAATTGATACAAAGAGAATTGAATATTAATGTTTTCAACGATCACATCTGCTGCTACCTTTGGTTCGAATACTGATTCCGTGAACACGATGTCACCATCAACAATCGTTCGGGTTACTATTTTATTGTCTTTTACAGAATGCACTTCCTGCTTAATCGTATCTTGATTCATAGCAGCAACATCGTATTGATCATTAAATTCCTGTCTATCAATTTTAGAAAGAATCTTCATTTTAATAAAGCTCCCTTGAATATAAGATTTATCAAACCAAGGTCAAGAATGGCTCTGAATAAAAATAGCGTGCAGACTTGTGTGCTGCACGCCAATTATAATATACTTTGTTCACGCGTCATAGCTCTCGTTACTACCAGTATCGAAATGGTTTATAAGTACCTTTCGTGATCGAAGAAAATATCTGCGTCAGACCATCCACCTAATAAAGATACAGTCGCATAACCCTCCCACAATACCAGATCAGTATCAAAATCTATACGTATATCGGATTCTTCTGTAACATACACCACCTTATTTGGTGGGAAAGGAACGTAATTAATCTCTTCTCGTACGCCTTCAACATTTGTCGCAAAAGCTGTATAACCCCTGACCCTGTTGATTAAGGTAGCTACGTCACCACCTTCAACCCATATTTCTAAGTGTACGGAAACATGGCCGGTTACACCATTAACTTTGTAATACCCGTATGTAGGGCGTACTTTGACTACAGCTACATCAGCGACTTGAGCATTTGCTCCAGGTGCCGTACTTGGCCTTGTAACCTCAACCGGAAACTTGAAAATCGAAATGAGGATGCAACGATTGTGTTTTCAGAATCGTAGCCAATATGAATGCGGCCTGAGTATGGTTGTTTCCGATAATGGAGCAGCTTGGTCTGAATGGAATGTTTATTACACCATTCAAGACTGTGAACGAAGTTTAATCAATGCTCGGAGGCTTGGTGCGCATTCCATCATTGAGACTCAGGATAAGCCTGGGATTGGCCGATTTGCCAGTTTCACGGGTCCTGATGGTATCAAGTGTTTCATCATGGCTCGCGAGTAGGTGCTTTATTTCAATATAGCTTATGTATTTACAGAGGTTATCCGGACGATTCGTTTGTCCTCGGGTAACCTTTTTAATTAGGTGATTTCATAGCGAAATGAGACCATATTGCATTTTAACAAATGAGTGGCTCCAGATGCGTTATATCCCGATATGGATCGGAAGATCGTTGTATAGAAAGCGCTTTATCTACGCTTCTATAATGGTAGCAAGCTGTAAAAGGCGCTTGATGCTATAACGGCCTGAATGCAGCGTAGATGCACGCAGAAGGAGGCAATCCACAGATGTTAGGAAGCAGCGATACGGCGGTGAACGTGGGGGTGAATGCCGAAACTCACATTCGCTTGGCGAATGGTCTGGTGGCCATTGAGGTGGATTTGGAAAAAGGCGATTACGCCTACGCAGGCAGCAGGGGATTCGCCCTGCAAGATGTACGAAGCGGCTTTCGATGGCAGGGCCGGGAATACCATACGGGACATTACGACCGCCACTATATGATAGGGCAGCCGGAGAAGATCCAAGATCCCTTCGGAACAGGAATCCATGCCGTGATTAAGCATGAATCCGATCTGCTCCCAGGCCTGGAACAGCATTTTTATGTCTATGAGGGAGCTTCATCTTTCATCACACGGGTCGTCATCGTCGGTCAAGAGGAATTAAAGGTAAATCGCATCGCGGTGGTGAAAACCGATAGCGTATCCAGCGGGAGCGAGACGGTTCCGGGAGAAGCGCTGCATGTGCTCCGTGTACCTTATGACAATGACAAATGGGTGCGCTATCTGACGGAGACGGCCCCGCTGGAGACAGAAAGCTACGAAGTGACGGCCTTGTTCCAGCCGGATAGCCGCAATGGATTGATCCTGGGATCGATCAGTCATGACGTATGGAAGACCGGCATTCGCGTTAAAGGGGAAACGGCAGGCAAGCTGGATGAACTGGAACTGTACGCTGGCGCGGCCGACATCATGACCCGAGATTCCCAGCCGCATGGCTACATAAGAGGAACGCGCGTCGAATCTCCGCTGGTTATGGTAGGGGATTACGACGATTACCGGACAGGACTCGAAGCATATGGGGAAGCGAATACGAAGGTAGCGCCTGCTCTGAGCTGGGACGGCGGCGTCCCGATCGGCTGGAACAGCTGGTCGGCCGCCATGAGCACGCTGGATTACAGCCTCTATGTGGCGACGAGCGATTTTCTGAAGCGGGAGGTTCAGCCGCAGGGCTTTCATAACGAGGATACCCTGTACATTAATTTCGATGCGTTCTGGGATCGCCTGACGCCTGCCGAGATGGAGGATGCCTTGAAAAGGGTCCGCGAGAACGGGCACAAACCCGGTACATACTGGACGCCGTTTGCTTTCTGGGGAAGTCCGGCTGGGTTCGGGAACCCCGTGGAGGGTACCGATGGGAAGTATACCTATGGCGATATCCTGCTTCGCGACCAGGATGGCGAGATTTTGCCGGATGTTGACGGCGGACTTGCGATTGATCCTACGCATCCCGGGAACCTGGCGCGAATCGATTGGTTCATGGATAAATTCGTCTCCGAAGGATTTGAGTATATCAAACTGGACTTCATGGCTCACGGGGCTTTGGAAGGCAAGCATTACAACCCGGATATTACGACGGGGATCGCTGAAGGCCGGCATCTATTATTCGCCGTTCGTGTACTGGGGCAACAATATGGAGCAGGAGGTCGAAGGGACGAACGGAAAATATAAATACGGCGATATCGTGCTGCGCGATTTAGACGGCAACGTGCTGCCAACGCTGGACGGCGCTTATGCCGTGGATCCGACGCATCCGGGCGTGAAGCAGCGAATCGATTATTACATGAATAAGTTCAAGAGCAAGGGCTTTGAATATATCAAAATCGATTTTCTGAGCCATGGGGCAATGGAAGGCAAGCATTATGATGCCAACGTTCAAACCGGCATCCAGGCCTATAACCAAGGAATGGCTTACGTGAATGAAGTGCTGGAAGGCTCCATGTTCATCAGCGCTTCCATCGCGCCGCTGTTCCCTAGCCAATATGCGCACAGCCGCCGCATCTCCTGCGATATCGACGGCAGCATCGGCAGTACGGAATACCAGCTGAACAATCTCACGTACGGCTGGTGGCAGAACGGAACGATCTATCATTATACCGATCCAGACTATATGCACTTGACCAAAGGCGGATCGATGGAAGGCGCGCAGTCTCGCGTCAATGCGGCCGCTATCTCCGGCACGGTCTTCCTGAATTCGGATGACGTAACGGATGCGACGGCACGGCAGTACATGGAAACGCTGCTGACCAACCCGGAAGTGAACGGGCTAGCGATGAAGGGCAAGGCGTTCCGGCCGGTAGAAGGCAACACGGGCACGCAGGCAGCAAACGTATTCGTGCTGGACGATCAGGGAACCCGCTATGTAGCCGTGTTTAACTATACGCAAAATGCGGTGCAGCGCACCGTGGATCTCGTTCGGGCCGGTATCGCTTCGGAAGGGGCAGCGTCCTATACGGTGACGGATGTATGGAGCGGTCAATCACAGACGGTGTCTGGCTCTTCGTTGGATGTGACGCTAAAAGCGGCCGAATCCAAGCTTTATAAAATCGTCCCTAATCCATAACAAGAAGTCATAGATTAATTATGTACATCTGCAAGTTCATCGCGGTTCTCGGCTCCATCCGGGAATCGCGATTTCTTGCTTTTTGCTGAAAGGGATAGCGCTTGTATCCATACTGGAAAATCAATTGAAGAGGAGAAAACAACATGACAGATATGAAGCTTTGGTATACGAACCCGGCCCAGGGCTGGTCGCAAGGGCTGCCGATCGGCAATGGCCGAATGGGGAATGTGGTGGTATCCACCCCTGACAGAGAGATATGGCATATCACCGAAACCACCTATTGGTCCGGCCAGCCGGAGCCAGCTCAAGGGCGATGCAACAGCAAAGCGGATTTGGAGCGGATGCGGCAGCATTTCTTCCAGGGCGATTATCGCGAAGGCGATCGGCTGGCCAAGAAGCACTTGGAGCCGGAAAAATTGAATTTTGGCACCAATCTGGGACTATGCCAAGTCGTTCTGGAGTTTGACCATAACGTGAAGCCATCCGAGGGCGGGAGACAAAATGCAGCAGCTGAACTGCTGTTCCATCGGGAACTGGATCTACAGGAGGCAATGGCGCGTTCTTTTTGCGAGATCGATGGAGCGGAGATGACGCGAGAGGTATTTGCTTCCCATGCCGATCAGGTCATCGTTTCGCGGATCCGCAGCAGCATTGGCTCGTTAGGCGTGTCATTCCGCATTTCGATTCGAGGCGAGAACGGCCCTTTTCATGCTGCCGTTACTGGGAAGGACACGATCAAATTCCAGGGACAGGCGCTGGAAGGCATACATAGCAATGGGGAGTGCGGGGTGTCCTGCCTAGGTCTGCTGCGTGTTGTAGCGGAAGGCGGGCAGGTGAGTTGCACGGATGACACCATAACCGTAGCCGGGGCGGATGAGGCGGCGATTTATTTTGCGGTGAATACGGATTACCGTCAAGAAGGCGAGAGCTGGCGGGCGAAAAGCGCGTTGCAGCTGGAGCAGGCCCTTTTGGTAGGGTATGACGAGCTGAAAGCCAAGCATCTGGCGGATTATCAGCCGCTGTATGCCCGTGTACGATTAGATCTGGGAAGCTCCGAGCATGCCATTCTGCCTACGGACGAGCGGATCGGCAGGTTTAAGCAAGGCAACTGGGACGATCCGGCGTTGTTTGCGTTGTTTTATCAATATGGCCGGTACTTGACGATTAGCGGGTCACGACAAGACTCCATCCTGCCCATGCATTTGCAAGGCATATGGAATGACGGCGAAGCCAACAAGATGGCCTGGAGCTGCGATTATCACCTGGATGTGAACACCCAGATGAACTATTTTCCAACGGAGGCCGCGAACCTGAGCGAGAGCCATGAGCCGCTCATGCGGTATATCCAGCAGCTATCGGTGGCCGGTCGCTCGGCGGCGCGCCATTATTACGATGCCGATGGCTGGGTGGCCCATGTATTCTCCAATGCCTGGGGATTTGCGTCGCCAGGGTGGGGAACCTCCTGGGGACTGAACGTGACGGGCGGACTGTGGATCGCGACGCATATGATGGAGCACTATGCGTACAACCGCGATCAGGCTTTTTTGGAGGAGCTGGCTTATCCCGTCCTGAAGGAGGCCGCGGCCTTTTTCATGGATTACATGACCGTACATCCGAAGTATGGCTGGCTGGTGACAGGTCCGTCGAATTCGCCGGAAAACAGCTTTTATACAAGCAAACCGGAGGATGGGCATCAGCAGCTGTCCATGGGCCCGACCATGGATCAGGTCCTGGTTCGGGATCTGCTGGCGTTCTGCGTGAAGGCAGCACAGACGCTGGGCGTGGATGAGGAGCTTCAGCAGAAGTGGCAGACGGCGCTGGATCAATTGCCCCCGCTGATGATCGGCAAGAAGGGACAGCTGCAGGAATGGCTGGAGGGCTACGAGGAGGCGCAGCCGGAGCATCGCCATCTGTCGCATCTATATGCCCTGTATCCCGGCGGCCAAATCACGCCGCATCATACGCCGGAACTCGCTGCGGCAGCCCGAGTGACATTGGAGAACCGGAACAGCCGGGCCGACCTGGAGGATATCGAATTTACCGCGGCGCTGTTCGGACTCTTCTACGCCCGATTGCATGACGGAGACCAGGCTGTCCAGCATATCGCTCACCTGATCGGGGAGCTGTGCTTCGATAACATGCTCACCTACTCCAAACCCGGCGTAGCCGGAGCCGAGGCCAACATCTTTGTCATCGACGGCAACTTCGGCGGCACCGCCGCCATTGCGGAAATGCTGCTCCAGAGCCACGAAGGCGAGATTCATCTTCTACCTGCACTGCCGGCGATATGGCCGACAGGCAGCGTGACAGGGCTGAAGGCAAAAGGGAATATTGAGGTGGATATGAGCTGGGCAGATGGGAAGCTGGTTGAGGCGAGGGTGAAGGGGAATGAGAGTGGGAATGTGCGGGTGTTTTATGGGGGGAGGAGATGGAGGTGAGTCTTGAAGTGGGAATTGAGTACAGGGATACTTAGAATTTTTGAGGAGCATTTTTCCGTTGCCGGGTTTGATTTATTGTGAAAAATTGATCTATACAGGGGTTCAAGTAGGCGATAATAAGAAGTAAGGGTAGCATTGAGTGTAAACAGTATTATCACTAGTATAGAGATGGAAGTAAAAGTGAACAGCAAGGGAGGTAATGGATGCTAATTATTTTCGATGCTATGTATGATCGTATTAGCCAGGGTTCCAGACATTTTGTAAGAGGACGAACTTCAAGAAAGTCGCTACAAGATACACAGACGATCATCGATATGAAGGAACAGGATTTGAAGATATGAGAACGAAGCAAGTATTTTTGGAGCGTTAAGCTATCCGGCCAAGGAAGATAACTGAAGCTGGGGGAAGAATTAAAGGACTTGCGGAAGGTTAAAGTAGATGAAGGAGTGAAGGGAATTATTCGACTTTTCATCAGATTTATGAGAGGAACCTAGGGGGGGGGAGTGTGCCTGTGACCAGTAAAGAGAAGAATAGGACGTTGAAGAAGCTGGTGGAACGGATTGTATTTAATCGGAAAGCAGAATCGTGTGGAGTTGACGGTTTGTTATAGGTGATTTTGGATTAAATTAGTTGCGAGTTTATTTAAAAGATCCAGTAGTCTCTTTTTTACGGTACAATATACCTATTGCATTTAAGAACTATAAGTGTGCCAATGATATAATCAACATATTCTTATAAAGATTGGAGCATTACGGCAAGAGCATTTTCATATTAAACACTCGCTCAAATGAGACATGACGAGTGTTTTTTGATTTTGTCCAATTAATAAATACAAGTAGATATGTTCAAAATCATTTCTTGTAGAAGTATTAATAACAGTATGATAAAATAGGAACAAACGTTCCTATTAGGTAGAGATTTATTCCTTGTAATCCAAAAATAGGGGTAATAAAAGGAATGATGGAGGATGGTGTCGAAATGTTATAGTAAATAAGACTCATAATTATAAGGATGGAAGCCTATGGAGAGAAGTATTATCAGTCGGGTAGTGGGTGAACAAAGTAAGGGGGAAAGGCTGCAACGTCTTAGAGCTATACAATTAATATTTGACGAGCTTGAAAAATCACCAAATATAGCTGTGCTTGTGGCTTGTGAGCATATTGAAGATATTTATCTGAACAAAGATGATGGAACTGGTGAAAATTCAGAGTATATAGAGAGCGATAAGAGTTATGAATCAAAATGCTTCTCATTAAACTCTGATGAAATAAAGAACAGTTTAGTTAGTTTTTTGGATTGTTCTTTACGTTTTGGTAAACATATTCGTTATGGTTTTTATACGAATACTGGAATTACAAATGAGCGTACTACCGAGTTATTAAAAAGAAATAAATTGGAACTGCCAGAAAAGGAACTAATGAATCTATTAATAGAAAAGGACTATTCAACGGTTCTTCCTTATCTTAAATGCATTGTGTTAGAGGATTATAAAAATCAATATATAGGAAAAACTGAGACGGGATTCTTAGATGTAATCGAGCATTATACAGATGAGATGTGGATTCAGTTCCTTAGACAGATAGATTGGAAGTTTAACCAGGAAGATGAAAATCAGCTTGAAGCCACCCTTTTGTTAAAAGTTCAAAGATGTCGTTTATATAACACCATAACGGTGTCTGGAAAAGAGCAGTATATCATCGATGCTCTGGATAAAGAACTAGAAAAACGGCAAGCCTTTAAAGACCCAGTTCATCGGATGATTAATACAGATACAGTGAGGACAAAATTTCTTGAAATAGGTAATAATGTTGCATCTGCAAGGCCAGTAGACCCATGTTATGAAGACTGGGACTCAATGGAAAAACCATTTGATGGTCGAAATATTGACAGTAAAATCAAAGACGTATCACCTGAATATGATGAATCAACATTTGAAATTTTTGCGCGTAAAATTGGTTCCATTGAAAAACAGTTATTAAGAGTTCAGCCGCAAGAACGTGGTGCATATCTTTATCGTGTATTTGAAGCTTGTGAAGAACAATTAATAAGAGTCGTACATAAACAGACAGACCAATGTACGGTTGAACCGCCAGTCGTTGATGACTGGATAGATATGTTGGTTCGTTCAGCTACCGCACATTTAGAAGATTGGGGTAAAGATTATAATTACCCTTTCAAAAGTGGAAATGCTGTTCGTGATACGATTTATGAATTAATTAACTCATGTTATTTAGCTTTTGACAGGAGGAAGTGAATGTACAATGAGTGAACAAATAAAGAATGACAATTTGAACGTTAAGAAACGAATGATGTTTAGTGCAGAAGATGATTATTACTATTTCGCGTATAATACGATAATTTTTTTACAGACGCTTGGTTTTACAAGTGAGAAAAAACGATTACAAGAATGGTCAAAATTAAATTACCTAATTCCCTTCTTGTCCAATCACGCTTTATTTTCTATATTGGCTTCCAATAAAGAATTGGACAGTACAGCATCACCTATTGATAGAAATCATTTGAAAGAAACTTACTTAAAAAGTCGGTTACGATTAAACTGGGCAATGTCATTATTCTATGCGCTTCAACAAAAGGGCATTATTTCTATTTCTAAAAATGAGACTAGAAAATCATTTGATGTATGGCTCTGTATAGAAAATCTTCCAGCAGAGTTTTCGTCTTCAGAGTTATTTCGCATGGAACGTGACCACAGTGAGCAAATCAAATCCATGTTTTCATATATAAGAACAATGAAAACTGACTCATTACTTGATGAACTGTTCCGCAAAAGGGGTGTACATATATGGGAAGATTAAAAATTAACCGGGTGCATTACAATGGTGATAAGTACACCTATAGTTCGCCAAAATTAACAGATGGGGTTAATATAATTGAAGCTGGAAATGGTGGGGGGAAATCTACATTTAGTGCTTTAATATGTTATGCGCTAGGTGACCACGTTCAAATGTTTAACTTCTCAAAAACAGAAGTTCATAAAGAAGTCAAAAACGATACTAATAATTTTGTGTTGCTTGAAATCGAAATCAATCATGAGCCTTATTTAATTAAACGATTTTTTGGTCAAAAATATAATAACATGATAATTGTCCAAGATAAGAATGGTAAGGAAGAGTCATTGTATTTAAACAGACAACATATGCCTGAGGGTCAATCCACTTATTCAGACTGGTTGCTTCAAAAACTGGGTATTGAAGTAGTAGACGTTTGGCAAGGCACATCCCACTTTAAAGTCAATTTTACTGATTTGTTCCGTCTTATCCATTATGACCAAGGTACAGAACCTAAAAAAATATACAAAGAACATAGAACGGACGGTAACTTCATTTCAGACTCAGCCAATATACGTAAGGTCATTTTTGAATTATTGGTAGGTCATCGTTTTGCTGATTTCTATGCCATGTTGGGACAATTGCGTGAGTATGAGAAGCAGAGAGATGCCAAGAAAATATTATTTGATAATTTTGGCGTTCTGGCTACTGAGATGGGGTATGACGTAAGCAGCCTTCCATCAAGCGAACTGCTAAGAAAGTTGACAGAAGATAAACTCGAACTGCAACGAGTTCAACTTTTACGAAATGAAGTGAAAAGTCGAAAATCAGATTCTTCAAAATTCGAACTACAAATTCAACAACTTCGTCAAGCTCTGGTTCATAAAGAGCAAGAACTTGCAGAGGGTCAAACGAATCTAAGTAATGTATCATTTGAACAGCGTGACTTGATTGAATTAAAAGAAGAACTGATAAGAGAAGTGTCTCATATTAACAAAATTATATTTTCTCATAATACACTGCATCTTTTTTCGCCAGACCACTGCCCTTGTTGTTTCAATAAAGTTGAACGTAGTAGGGGAGTTTGCTTATGTGGAGCAGAAATTCAAGAAGGTCAAAGTGAGCGTTTCTTTTATAATTCAAAGGAATACATTGAAATTTTGCGTTCTAAACAAAAATCTGTAGAAACTATTGATGTAGCCATTAATTCATGTGGCAAAGAGATTACTTCAGTGCAAGAAGTGATTGAGCAAATTCATTTAAGCTTGGAGAGCATTCGCAATCAACTGAAGGAGGCTGAACAGCACACGAGCTCCAATAATCAAGAATTACTTCAATTGAATGAACGTGTTTATCAATTAAGGAATGCAATTCAAGATAGTGAAAATAGGATCAAAATGATTGAAAAGTTTGAAGGAATTGAACGAGAATACAACAAAGCGAAAAATGATTTTAACATGCTTCAAACAAAGGTTAGAAATACACAGGAAGCAATTGAACAATTGATACAAGCTCAGATTAAACAGTTTAATAAAATTTACAATGGCTTTATGACGAAAACCTTAAGAGAGGTTACTAGTGCGGAGATAGATGAATATTATATGCCTGTCTTAAACGATGGTGTTTACAGAGAAGCCAGCTCAGATGTACCTAAACGATTCTTATATTTCTTAACTCTTTTAGCTATGTCATTAGATTCTAAGAATCGTATTCCCTTCCCTCAGTTTTTACTTATTGATACACCTGAAAACTTAGGGATTGATAAAGAAAATTTGGATGAATGTATGGATAGAATTTCTGAACTTCAATCATTGGACTATCAAATTATATTAACAACAGGTTTAGGTAAATATCCAAAATCATTAGGAGGTTTCGTAAAACAAACGATTAATGATGGTGAAAAATTGTTAAAGTTGAAATAAATAAAATTCGTTTAAAGAATTCAGAATGAAAGAACCAGCAGGTTTATTATTATGACGAAATGTCATGCCAGCGGTGCAGAATCTTTACCAAATTGTTTGTGGATGACTCGTAAATGAAAACGGAAACGAAATCGAAATTTGAACATACTGTCTATGAAGTCTAGAAACTGACGATTTATAACATATGGCTCAAAAAAATCTGACGTCTTTTTTGTGGATTTATTTGGAGATTAAGAGCGGATGTCCCGTGACAACAAGAAACAAACCGGATAAATTAATCTCCAAGAGCCCTTGTCTGCTTTAACATGAAATAGATATTGAAGGAGAATCGCATGAAAGATAATAGCGCTCTTGCGATAAGCGCAGAAAATTACATTTCTAATAGACTATATAGATATAGAATACTTTTAGCAAAGCCCTTTTTTGATAGAGATGGGGCGGACCTTTTAGCATTGAGGAGCGTTAATGATAATGCTAAATTTATTCGCATTCAATCAAAGGGAAGAACAATTGCTAAGGGGAAAAAATCATTCTTAAGTATCCCTAAATCTTATGTGACACCTAGTTTTGTTGTATTCTTATATGTTGAAGTAGAATCTGAAGTTGATTTAAAGAGTTATCTTTATTGTTTTTTTAATGACGAAATATACAATTGGGCACAAAACGATGAAAATTTTAACCTTACTATACCTACTGATTTTTTTAAAAGAGAACATTTTATTCGTAATGAATTTAATGACATAAAAGCTGAACGTTTAATAAAATTAATAGAATTCAATAATCAAAATATTGAGTTTTCTTGCTTGCTACCAAATGAAATCGAGATATTAAACAACTGCCTAATCATCTGGAAAATAGTTGGTGTTTTTCCAGATGCAAATATGCTTGAGTTATTCCATATGAAAATTCAACCAGGTGCAATGTCAATTCAACAACTTATATTTTTATATTACTCTTCATTTTTAAAAAACGAAGAACTTCAAGAATTAAATGAAGATGTTAGCTATGAACTATTTTTTAATGAAATCAAAAATCTTAATAATACAGATATTCCAATTTTCAATGAATATAAATTGTTAGAAGTAACTACTATTACTATGGGGAGTATCAGTGAATATCATCAGTATAACAAATATATTATTTCAGAACTTACAGTAGAAATTGAGTCAAGCGCCTGTTTAGCAATATATATATTTTGTCGAGATGATAAGGGAGAAGGTATCGAGATGATACTTATAAAGGATGATTTCAAAAATTTCAGAGTTAGATATATTCCTCTCTCTTCCCAAAAGTATGATGATGAGATAGTAAGAACATTGGTTATGAAAATAAAAAGAAGGTTGTGATTTTTATTTTCTGTGACTTTCCCCGGTAAACTAACCCTAATCTTTACTTTCCTCAAATTAACCGAGAAGTGGTGATACTCATGATAACACTAAATGTACCCAATAGATTAGCAAAAGGAAAGTCGCCATACTTGCTACACACGCACAACCGGTGAACTAGTTCTCTTGGTTGGAGGAATCTTTTGAAAAAGCGTGACAGGAAAACGGGCCTGTTTTCTCATCTATTGGGTCTAGTTAGTTGTTGATTCACACGTACATATCATTGGTAGGCTGTTGGGCGCATGCGGACGTAAATATGATGAAGCGCTAAAAGCTGCACCAGAGGCCAAAGGCAATCCAGAAACAGTGGCTGCGCAAGGGTTGGCATACTGCAACCAGCTCTTTGCAATTGAACGGTAGCTAAAAGGAGGCCACGCCACAGGAACGGCACGAGGCTAGAGAAAAACGAAGCCGTCCAGTATTAGATGCCTACTATGCATGGTGTCGCTCAGCAGAAATCTCGGACGATGTCTATAGCCAGATTTGCCAAGCAATTGCCTATAGCTTGAACCAATGGGAAAAGCTTACGGTGTTCCTGAAGGACGGGGTACTTGAGATCGACAACCTCAGCGAGCGCGCGATCATACCATTTATGATTGGATGCAAAAATTGGTTGTTTGCAAACACTCTGCGAGGAGCTGCTGCTAGCGCAGCGATCTATAGCGTGATTGAAACGGCGAAAGAAAACGGATTGCATCCATTCCGGAATCTCATGCACTTGTTTGAGCAATTACCGCAAATTTCGGATATCCAATCTCCGGAGGCTGGTCATCTTCATTACCAGATACATCTCGTATTTCTTAATCCTCATCCATCATAGATTGGCTCCCATCTGACGGCTAGGTGAGGCCTATTTGACGCTCACAGAACAAGATTGAGACGAGGTTCCTGCTGTCTTATCTGGTTTCTCAATCACAATAAGTGAGCAATTAAATGTTATAAATGAGCTTTAAGTAGCTTCGTTATTTTATGGAATAGACTAAAGTTTGATATAGGACAGCAAAATTCGACAGTATTCGTAGGTCTTCAGATGTATAATGGGTCTATTGATGTATAACATTGGAGGATGCGCACATGTCTGTGGAAATTATTTTGCTCACTAAATCAAGAAAATACAATAATTACTGCATTGCTGGTGTTGATTTGACTTCTGGTAAGTGGATTAGGCTTGTATCAAGCCAAAGAGACATCCATTGTGCGGTACCAGAAGTAGATTTGATCTATGAAGATGGTTCCCAAGCCCAAATATTGGATGTTATTCGGGTTGAATTAACCAAGGCGGTTCCTTTACATTTTCAACCAGAAAATCACGAATATAATTCCGAGTATTACTGGACGAAGTTGAGAAGTTCTTCCCTTGGGGAAGTTGTGAAATTATTGGAACAACATCCTGATCCTTATGTTTTTCATAATATCGACAAGCGATTATTGAGTTCATTTGTGTCTGGGTTATCTCCATCACAACATTATTCATTAAAGTTTATTTTTGTTCCAAGAGCTGTACTGAGCGTAGAAAGATACGAAAAAATAAAGTATAAGATTTCATTTTCATATAATGGAGTCCATTACAATGATTTTAGTGTAACCGATGAAGGGTATATTCGAAAATATCAAAGTGTGGGTAGATTTGTTCTGAATAATGTAGGGTTAGTAATAAGTTTGGGAGAAATTTTCGACATGGATCAGTGTCATTATAAGTTGGTGGCAGCAATAATCCAGTAGTAATGAAATCAATACCATCCTGATCATTGTTTTTTTGTTTCGTCAGAAGGGGAGCGATAGATCCAGAATGGAAATTTAAAGGATTAGAAACAGGATGTTTATGATATAATGAAGGTACAGATGAAAGGAGGCATCAAAGATGAAACCCACAGGTAAAATATATACTTCAAATCCAGCAGGGTTGAAAAAAATAAATTTTGATGCAGATATCTTACTTATTACAAGAGCGGGTACTGAAATTGCAGGTGCCGAAATAGTAAGAGACCTTTCTCCTTCTTCTGATCTATTTCATACTTATTTAAATCAATGGAAAGATCGTCCTGGAAATGAATGGTGGTCTAAGTATGAAGAGAGGTTCTTAATAGAACTTAAATCCAACACAAAATTGAATGCACTTCGTGATGTATATAAAAGATTACTACTTGGCAAGAATGTTGTTCTAGTCTGTTTTTGTAAAGATCATCGTTTCTGCCATAGGAGACTGGTCGGGGAATTTTTTGAACAGTATGGGGCAGAGGTAAAAGAATTAAATCCAGTTACAGTTGAACAAATTACGTTATTCTAGGAGCTTAAATTATGAATAGAGAAATCTGTACAATTGGGTTTGCAAAAAAGAGCTTGGAACAATTTGTGAATTTAATAAAGAATGCAGGTGTGACGCGGCTAGTTGACACCCGACTCAACAATACTTCTCAATTATCTGGATATGCAAAGAAAAATGACCTTTCATATGTGATGCGGCTGGTAGGGATATCGTATCACCACGATATTTTACTTGCTCCAACAGATGATATTCTTAGTGCTTATAAAAAAAAGCAGATGACTTGGGATGAATATGAAAAACAGTATGTTGGTTTACTTGAAAAAAGAAAAATTGAAAGTCGGATAGATGAGATTTTGACTGACGAAGTAACTTGCTTCTTATGCAGTGAAGATAAGCCCCATCACTGCCACAGACGGTTACTTGCAGAGTATCTGCATCATCATAAAAGAGAAATCAAAGTATCTCATTTGGTGTAATATTGTACTGGAAGAACGTTTCGCTGGTAGCGAAACGTCAATGGTTCGAAGCCCTTATTTTTCAAGACACGACACACAAACGGCAGAGATGCCGTTTTTTTAGTTCACAGTTATGATATAAGGTGAACTCTCTATACTTGCTGCAATATTCACATAATTCCTATCCATTAAATATAGCTAGTTATTGACCCACACGAACCTGTCATTGATGAGATGTTTACTTTAGTATTTGAAACTATAATTACTCAAGATTTGATGTGCAAAACAAGAAGGGATAAAATCCTCGAAGCTAAAGGCAAAGAAGATAACAAAAAATAATACATGTGAATTTTATAAAGATACAATTACAGCTCTAGAGAATAAAAACACGCCCTTACCCCTCCTGGGTAAGGGCGCTTTCTTTTCACCACGATCTAACTCTTTATCGCCCCCATCATAATCCCCTTCACAAAATACCTTTGCACAAAAGGATACACCATAATGATCGGCAGCGTGGCTACCATGGTCACCGCCATCCGGATGCTTTCGCTGGAGACCGGGATCCGTTTGGAGCCCTGCGCCAGCTGCTGCGCGTCGGACATTATGCCGGCGGTCTGGAACTGGTTGAGGATTTTGACCAGGACGGCCTGCAGGGTCTTGAGCTCCGGCTTGTAGGTATACACATAGGAGTCATACCAGGAGTTCCAGTGGCCGATAGCCAAGAACAGGCCGATCGTGGCGAGCACCGGCACGCACAGCGGCATGATGATGCGGAAGAACGTCTGCAGATCGTTTGCGCCGTCGATTTTGGAGGATTCCTCGATCTCGCCGGGGATCTGCTCCATGAAGGTACGTACCAGAATCATCAGGAACACGCCGATTAAGCCGGGGAAGATATAGACCCAGAAGGAGTCGATCAGCCCCAGGGATTTGATGATCATATACGTCGGGATCAGCCCGCCGCCAAAATACATCGTGAACACAAAGAAGAAGGAGAAGTATTTCCATCCGAGCAGGCTGCGCTTGCTGAGCGGATAGGCGAGCAGCGTGATGAAGAAGATGGATGCCGCGGTCCCGACGACGGTACGCAGCACGGTAATCTTAATGGCGCTCCAAATCTCCGGGTTCCGGAAGATGGTCAGGTAGCTCTCGATCGTTGGCACGCGCGGCCAGAAGTACAGATTGCCCCGCATCGTATCGGTCGCATCGTTTAAGGAGATGACCAGGATGTTCCAGAACGGATAGAAGGTGACGATAAAGATGCCGGTCAGGAACAGATATAAAGAGGCATCGAAGATACGCTCGGGCACGGTTTTTTTGCTTAACATGGATGTACCTCCTTATGGTTTAGAATAGGGACTGCCCGTTCAGCTTCTTCGCCGTATAGTTGACGATGACCACGATGATGAAAGCGACCACGGAGCTGAACATGCCGACGGCTGCCGCATAGGAGAACATGCCGTTCTGGATACCATAGCGGAACGAATAGGTGGACAGGACGTCGGAGTAATCCCGCGTCAGGTCATTGCCGAGCAGGAAGTGCTGGTCGAAGCCCGCGTTCAGGATGCCGCCAAGCGCCAGAATCAGCAGAATGACTATAGTTGGCTTTAGGTGGGGCATGGTGATGTACCGGATCTGCTTAAAACGGTTGGCGCCATCGACCTTGGCCGCTTCATAGAGCTCCTGGTTGATGGACGAGATGGCCGCCAAATACATAATCGAGCTGTATCCCATATCCTTCCACGTATTGCCGAGCGCGACGATCCACCAGAAGTACTTGCCGTTCTGCAGGAATAGAACGCTTTCATCGGTAATGTGGAGGAATTTCAAAATGCCGTTAATCGCGCCGTCCGAGGAGAGCAGGGTCACGATGATGTTGGCCGCGATAACCCAGGATATGAAATAGGGAAGATAGGAGGCGGTTTGCACCGTCTTTTTGAACTTTACATTCTTGATCTCATTAATCGCGATGGCGATCAGGATCGGCATCGGAAAGGAGAAGAGAAGCGTGATCAGCGTGGAGGCCAGCGTATTTCGCATGACGATCCAGAAGTCGCCGTTGTTGAAGAAGTAACGGAACCATTCCAGGCCGACGAACTCGCTCGAAAACAGGGTCGACCAGAAGCCGCCGAGCGTCGGCTGGTAATTGACGAAGGACATGTATAGACCAACCATGGGCGTATACGCAAACACAATGGCCCAGATCAGTCCGGGCAGCATCATCAGGAATAGATACTTCTGCTGCTTCAGCATCGCCCAGCGGCTTTTTCGATGAGGACTTAAGTTCAAGTCACTCCGCGTCTGTAAGGTTGTAGCAGGTTTCATAGGGGGCACCTCGCATCTCAAGTTAACTCAAATTATAAGACTCCGAAAAAAAGAGTGTCGATATGACAATGTAACGAAAGATGCTTGAAAATAACTTACATTGCTTATTCCCATAGTTAAAATAACGAAATCGCTATAATATGAAGGGATAAAGCCGACATAGGGGGTATGAGCATGTATAGCATTTTTCTCGTTGATGACGAAGAGCTAGAGCTAGAGATGATCCGAGATTATATTCGTTGGGAAGAGATGGGGATATATGTGGCCGGAACAGCCCTGAACGGCAGGGATGCCCTGGAGAAGATCGAGGTGATTCAGCCCGATATCGTATTGACGGATGTCCAGATGCCCGTCATGAACGGGCTCGATATGGCGAAACGGGTGAGTGAGCAATTCGACTGGATTCAGTTCGTCTTCCTAACCGGACACGATGAATTCAATTATGTGAAATCAGCCTTAAACGTGGGAGCCGTCGGCTATTTATTGAAGCCGCTGGATCTGAGCGAAATTGTAAGCGTTATCGATAAAGTGAAACGGCGCTGCGAGGAAGTGCGGATGAAGAACCGCTCCATTCGCGTGACCAAATCCAATATTGTACGAGAGATGATGTTTGAGCAGAACGAGGAGCGATTCCGAAACCTCGCTGCCAGCTACCATAAGCTGTCCCGCCATACGGAGCCGAGAACGTATACCCTTACGCTGCTCGGCCTCGATGCTCCGCACGCTGCACAGCCGGGGCTGTCCCTTGAGGATGGCATGGCGCGTCTGCAGACACATATGGAGGAGTGGCTTGCGGACAAGAAGCTGGAGGCGGATCTAGTCATCTGCCGGGAAGGCGAGCTGGGCATCTTCATGGATGCCGCCAGCCATCTGAGCCGCTTTACGTGGGAGGATTTGTTGAAGCAGATGCAGGATGCGCTAGGCTTTACGATGACCGCGGCCGTGAACGAGGAGCCGGAAGAGCTGTCCCGCATCCAGGATGTATACCGGGAGACGCGGCTGATGCTGGAGGAGAGGTTTTACGTCGGGAACGGGAGAGTCATCTATGCCAAGGACGTGTTGCAGCAGCTGGAGAGCCAGCAAATTCCTCCTTTCCAAGAGACGGCCTATTTCGAGGACATTCATCAGCTGGCGTCCGAGCAGGCCGTGCAGAAGCTGCGGGATTACTTCAACCGGCTGGTCATGCTGCGGATCCGAAAAACCGAAGTGTGCGATTTTGCCATCGGACTGGTGGAGGGTCTGCTGGAGGGGATCCACGAACCGATCACGGAGAGCCACAAGCGGGCGGAGCTTTACCAATCCATCTATCAGTGCCGAACCATTATTGAAATCGAAGCGATCATCATGAATTACGCCGGGCATGCGATTCGGACGCTGGAACACCGGTTCATGGACAAAAATGCCAGGCTGGTGCACCAGGTGCGCACGACGATCGACCAGACCTATCACCAGGCCATCACGATCAACAGCTTGTCCGATCAGGTGTATCTGTCTCCCAACTACCTGCGTTCCATCTTTAAGGAGAAAACCGGCATGACGATCCATGATTACCTAACGAAAATCCGGCTGAACAAAGCCAAGGAGCTGCTGGCCGACGATTCGCTCAAAGTTCAGGACATCGCCCAAAGGGTCGGTTATGAGAGCACATCCTACTTCATTTCCTTATTCTTAAAAAGCCAAGGAGTTACGCCGAATGAATACCGCAAAAACATCTAGCCCGTCCGGCCCGTGGAGCCGTCTGGCAGGGGCTTTCCCGTTCGCGCACTTACGCGCATACACCAACTGGCGGCTCCGGCACAAGTTCTTTTTCATCTTTCTGATCGTCATCATCCTGCCGTTCTCGCTGCTGATCTATTATTCGTATTCTTCGACCCGCAGCACGATTACGGAGCATACCTATACGGCCTTGGGCGGATCGCTGGCACAGATTAACACCAACGTGGAGAAACGGCTGGAGTATTACAATCAGCTGTCGAACATTCTTTACATGGATGCGCAGCTCCGCAATTATCTGTCTACCGACTATGAGCAGGCGTTTTATTATCTGGATGCCTTCCAATACATCAACCGGACGCTGCCGTCCCTGATGACCCTGAATGCCAACATTCTGGGCATTACGATATATACGGGGAACCACACCCTCTATTCCGACGGCCAATACGTCAAATATACGGAAGAGCTGCCACCGGCGATGGAGGAACAGGTGCTGGATGCCGCCGGCAGTATGGTGTACTTTCATTCCGAGGATTTCAGGGCCAATGATGCACATATCACCATTGCGCGTTCATTAAGTTATTTCAGCTTACAGCATCCGTACGGGATTTTGACTATGGACATTAACGCGAATGAATTCTATTCCTTGATCAAAATGGAGAACGACAACAAAAGCGTCTATATTATCGACGAATTTGGCGGCGTGATCAGCACGGGGGATCAGAACCTCCAATCGAACCAACTGTTCGACGTGTTCCCGATTCAGGAGGGGATGACTCAGAATGCAGGCTCATTCGATATGAAGATTAACGGCCAGGAGCGTTTTTTCACGTATAAAAAGCTCAGCAACGGCTGGTCCACGGTCATCACCGTGCCCTACGACGAGCTGCTGGCCAATGCGAATCAGGCGACCAAGAACGTCATCTGGTTCTCCGTGCTGGCGATTGGCATGGCCATCCTGCTGCTCTATTTTACGACCAAGGTCATGACCAAGCGCATCGAGGTGCTGCTGCAGCAGATCCGGAAGGTGGAGCGCGGGGATTTCCGGCTGTCGATTAAGCCGATGGGGCATGACGAGATCGGCCAGGTGTCCTTTGCGTTCAATAAGATGGCCTCGACCATACAATCCCTAATCCATGACGTATACGTGAAGGAGATCGCAAGAAAGGAGTCGGAGCTGAATACGCTCCAGGCCCAGATCAACCCCCATTTTCTGTACAACACCTTGTCCTCGATCTCTTCCCTGGCGATTAAAGAAGGGGCTATGCAGGTGTATCAAATGGTCAATTATTTGGCCAAGTATTACCGGGTGTCGCTGAATAAAGGGAAGCGCATCATTCTGCTGGAGCAGGAAATCAATCTGGTGAAGAATTATGTCGCGATTCAGAAGATCCGGTTCCGGGACAAGCTTCATATGCATTACGACCTGGATGAGCAGCTGTTCGGGAACACAACGATCAAGCTGATTCTGCAGCCCTTCATCGAGAACTGCATCAATCATGCCATTGGGGACGAAACGGGAATCAACATTAACGTGAAGCTGAGGCAGGAGGGGGACGACATCTTGCTCCAGGTCATCGATGACGGCATCGGCATGACCCCCGAACAGCTTGATCATGCGCTGAACAAATCGGATAATCTGTCGGGCTACGGCGTGAAAAATGTGAATGACCGGATCAAGCTTACCTACGGGGAGGAGTACGGAGTAAGCATCTTCAGCCGGCTCGGCATCGGAACGGCGGTGACCATTCGGATACCTGTAATCTCCGATAGGCATCCTGCAAACGAACGGGAACCGCAGCAGGTGTTCCCCTGAATGAAAGACATTTTGCATCATGGATTGTAAGATTGCGTTATAGATCAATGAACTCCCGATTTTTACAATGATAGATATATTCGAGCATATGAATATGACGACCTTAGAAAGGGGTTCAGGGAATGAAGAAACTAAAATGGATTCTGGCAGCAGCGCTCGTTATGACAACGCTTTCGGCTTGCGGCGGCAACCAGAAGGCGGCATCGGGCGGAGACAGCGGCACGGAGACGGACAGCAACGCGCCGATTACGTTAACCTGGTTTGACCAAAACACGGGGGATGCCTTTACGAATCCGGTCGCTAAAGTGATAACGGAAAAGACAGGCGTCACCGTCGAGATCCAGCAGCATACGGGCAATCCGGTCGAGAAGCTGAATTTGATGCTGGCCAGCGGCGATCTTCCCGACGTTATTTTGATGAGTCGTGGAAGCGATATCATGAACAAGTATATTACCTCTGGCGCGGTGATCCCGCTGAATGATCTGATCGAAGAGCACGGACCGAATATCAAAAAAATGTACGGCGACACGCTTGCCAAAACGCGAAGCGAGGACGGCAACAATTATTATTTCTCCAACTGGTACGGCTTGGAGCAGTACCCGGTGTTCGGATTTATGATGCGCATGGACATCATGAAGGAGCTTGGCGTCGGCGATAAGGTGAACAACGGCGAACCGTTTACCGCGGAGGAATTCGAGGAGCTGCTCGTCAAGTTTAAGGAGAAATACAAGGCGATCGACGGAAAAGAAAGCATTCCGATGACGCTCAACGGCGAGAATGTCGGAGCCGTGACCGGCAGCTTCAAAGGCATGTACGGCATGATGCCGTATTACGAGACAAACGGGGAGCTGAAGAAGGACGTCCGCGATCCGCGCTATCTGGAAATGGTAAAATTTCTGAACTCCCTGTACCGCAAAGGCCTGCTCGATAAGGAATGGGCGACGATGAAGACCAAGCAGTTCGAACAGAAGCTGGGCAACGGAAACGTGTTTGCCACGGCGGAAGCGCTCTGGAACGTGGGAAATGCGAATGCGCTGCTCAAAACCGAGGCAGCCGATAAGGCCACCGAGGACGAGCGTCAGTTCTACCAATATAAAGTGCTGGCCCCGGGCGTGAAGCCGGAAGAGGCCACTTACGGACCGAAGAGCTCCCTGGGCTGGGACGGCGTCGCCATCAGCCGCTCCAACAAGGATCCGGTGCGTACGATGAAGTTGCTGGATTTCCTGGCCAGCGAGGAAGGCCAGTATCTGCTGATGTGGGGAGTAGAGGGCGAGCATTGGGATTTGAAGGACGGCAAACATGTGCCAAGACAAGAAGTGCTGGACGCCTTCAAGAAGAATTGGGACGAAGCTTCCCGTACGACGGGCATTCGCAAGTGGACCTGGATGATTAAGAACGGTCCCGGCGAGGACGGAACTCCGTATGACCTGATGGGCCGTTACCAGACCGATCCGGTCACGGATCTGGCGATCAAGAACCTGGCCGATACGTCGTTCGATACGGCACCGTATGACAACCTGGGTCCGGCTGGCGGAACGCCGGAAGCCATAATGGAAACGAAGGTGAACGACACCATCAATAAGTATTTCCTGAAGATGGCCCTGTCGCCGTCCGAGGATCAAGTGGTGGAGTCCTATAACCAGATGATGGCCGAGATCGAGGCGGCTGGCCTGGCCAAGCTGGAAAAGATTTATACGGACAACTTCAACAAACGTCAAGAGCTGTGGGGCAAATAATCTGGCCAAGGGGAGTCAAAAGATGCTTCGTCTTTTGGCTCTCCTTCTTTTCTTGCACAGGCAAAAACCATATCAACACGAAACGGAAGGATGATATTCTGTGACCATTCAATATCAAGAGAAGTTTCGCGTGTTTGCGATACAAACCGATAACAGCTCCTATCTGTTCGGCATCAACGACAGCGGCAATCTGCAGCATCTCTACTGGGGAGAGCCCGTCGCGATCGAAGACGCTGCGCCGCTGCTGCGGCCGAGATCGCACAGCTCGTTTGACGCGGAAGTCCATTCGGAGGTGGAGGAATACAGCTTCTGGGGCGGCGTCAAATACAGTGAGCCCAGCCTGAAGGTCCGCATGCCGGATGGCGTGCGCGACTTGGCGGTTCGCTATACCGGGCACCGCACGCTGCAGACGGAAGGCAGGGAGACGCTGGTCATCGTCTTGAAGGACGAAGCGTACCCGCTCGAAGTGGAACTGTCCTACCGGGCGATTCCCGAGTGCGACCTGATCGAACGTTCAGCCCGGATCGTAAACCGCGGCGAGGCGGATATCGTGCTGGAAAATGCGCAATCCGCGGCATGGGTCATCCCCTATCTGGCGGATTATCGGCTTACGCACGTGACGGGAAAATGGTCCGGCGAATTTCAGCTGCGCAGCACCTTTCTCACCGAAGGAAAGAAGGTGCTGGAATCCCGTAGGGGCTTTACGGACAGCCACGCCAACCCTTGGTTTGCGATGGATGACGGACATGCCACGGAGTCGGCGGGGCAGGTCTGGTTCGGCGCGCTGGCCTGGAGCGGGAACTGGAAGATCACGGCCGAGCGGACGGTGTTCGAGCATGTCCGGGTGACCGGAGGCATCAACGACTTCGACAGCGAGTGGGTGTTGGGAGCGGGAGAAGGCTTCGATACGCCAAGCTTCGTCGGGGGATACAGCAGCGGCGGCTTTGGCGGGATGAGCCGGCAACTGCATCGCTATCAATATTCGGATGTCCTGCCGGGCGGCCAAATGAGACCGGTCCTGTATAACTCCTGGGAAGCGACGTACTTCGATGTCAATGCCAAGGATCAAATGGCTTTGGCCGAGAGAGCCGCGCGCATGGGCGTGGAATTGTTCGTCGTGGACGACGGGTGGTTCGGCGGGCGCAACCACGACCGCGCCGGGCTTGGCGATTGGTTCGTGAACCGGGAAAAATTCCCGAACGGTCTCGGCGAGCTGATTAACCGGGTGCATGAGCTGGGCATGGATTTCGGCATCTGGGTGGAGCCGGAGGCCGTCAATCCGGACAGCGATCTGTACCGGGAGCACCCGGATTGGGTGTACCATTTCGAGATGCGGGAGCGCTCGGAGCTTCGCAATCAGTTGCTGCTGAACATTTCGAAGCCGGAGGTTAAGGCATACATTTTGCAGTTTATGACGGACCTGCTGGAGCAGCATGACATCAAGTTCATTAAATGGGACATGAACCGGACGGTGACCGAACCCGGCATGAAGGATCATCCGCTTCACCGCCAGAAGGAGATCTGGATTCGCCACGTTCAGAGCCTGTACGAGATTTGGGCGGAGCTGCGGCGCAAGTTCCCGCATGTGGCGTTTGAAACCTGCGCCGGCGGCGGAGCGCGCATCGATCTTGGCATCTTCCGGTATGCCGACCAATCCTGGCCGAGCGATAATACGGATGCCTTTGACCGTCTCAGCATTCAGGAGGGCTTCTCGTACACGTATGCTCCGCGGATGATGACCTGCTGGGTGACGGAGTCGCCGACAGGAATGAATCGCAGACAGGTATCCCTGAAATACCGTTTCCACAGCGCCATGATGGGAACGCTCGGCATCGGCTCCAACCTGAATGAGTGGAGCGACGAGCTGATTGCGGAATCGGCCGAATTTGTCGCGCAGTACAAATCCATTCGTCATCTGGTTCAGATCGGCAGCCAGTATCGCCTGGACTCGCTTCGGCATAAAGGCGTAACGGCCGTGCAGTACGGCAGCGAAGACGGAAGCGACAACGTGCTGTTTGCGTTCCTGCACAGCCAGAAGCTGGGCGAGCCGCTGCCACGACTGCAGCTTACCGGACTGCAAGCCGATCAGTCGTATGGCATTGAGGGGCTTGAAGGTACATGGAGCGGCAGGGCACTCATGAACATCGGGATCGAGCTGCCGCTGCGCGGGGATTTTGACAGCTTGGTTTATCACATTCAGATCCAAAAATAGTTCGTATATCCCCCGGAACGGAGCGCGCCGCATTGTCTTATAGGCAATGCGGCGTTTTTTTTGCCGTCGACTTCCACGTTAACGTCAATGTTATGACTGATATTAGATTACATCATGGACTTAAGGGAGGAACGAAATGTGGATCACCATTATGGGTTTAGCCTTGAGTATGCTAACCAATGTACAGTATCGAATGGCTCCATATTCGCCCTATGGAGGAGCGAGGAGGGGCATACACCATATATTAGGACTACAGCGCACCGTTACAGTCCACTACATATCCAGTCGTACTCGCAGCCAGCTGTCTGTGGTGGCCCTAGAGATGGGGATTACAAAAAGTGTGGTACAGACCAGACGATGCTGGAACGTTCAAAAAAGAAGATTGCAGATAATAAAGCAAACAGCCTTTTCCTTGTGGGTTAGGCCGTTTTTTTTACGCTCTGATATTCAATCTTTGTTTTCAAGTTTGCTAATGCGCTCTTCTAATAACCATACACAGAAAAAACCTCCAATTAATTTAAAAAGTTTCTAATTTCCAGAATAACAAATGTATAGCATTAAACTCAACTATTTACATAAAAAGAAAAAGTGATAGGTAACATAGACGAGTAGTAATTTCAATATTAAAAATGAGAATCTAAAACATGCTGAAAGTCTCGAAAGCGACCCTAGGTAGGAGTTTTTATTTTGAAGTAGTGGATTAGTTGTATGCCTAAATACTTCCATTTTATAGTATGATAAGTTATAGCTCTAGGGCTTATCAGGGTGTGTTCAAGAATATAACCTATGGCATGAAATAGCACTTTATTTTTTGAGGAGGTTTAAAAATGAAGTTTTGTCTTCCTCTTGGTGACACTAATTTTATTCCGCTAGTCAATGCAGATAAATGTAAGACATTTGTAGATGAAGATTGGGAATTTGAGTCGCTATTCAAACATTTCTCAGATGAGATGGAAGAAGGCAAAATATTAGTTTCCAAATGACCGAGGAAGGAATAGAACATTCATGGACGATAGAAGTAAAGTTCGAAGCTACGTTAAATGATCTGGAGTGCTATAGAAGGACAGAAGGATATATAGAAATAACGGATAACAAATTGTATATTGTTGATTATGATTGCCTGACTATGGCTGCGCAATTTAGCGATAATAAGATTCCAGGCGAAAATTGCGCAAACAATAGGATTGAATTGAAGAATGGGATGTATATGGTAGAGATTGTACAAATTTATAATGCTGATAATGACGAACATATTGGTGGCGATAAAATAAATATGTTAATGAATTCTAATGAAATATCAAATTTTGAAGCTAATGCAGATAAAGTAATTTGGTGCAGCTATATTCACTACATACTTCTAGATGATGATAAGGAGATGAGAGCATGACAACAAACACCACCGCGAAACAAATCCGAATTATCGAATATGACCATTCCTACGCTGGGGCGCTCACTGATATGTGGAACCGCAGCAACGAAAGTTGGGGAGGCGGCACCAGGCAGAGAACGGAGGACGCTGTTCGCCGGGAGATGGAGATTTCGTCCAATCTTCATGCGTTTCTCGCCGTCGATGGTAAGGAGGTTGTCGGCTTCTGTAGTTTCGCCCACTACCGCCATGACGAAGGGGCCCTGTATGTGCCGCTGTTGAATGTTCGGCCCGATTATCACGGCTACAAGGTCGGCCGTAATCTGATCTTGAATGCCGTCCGCAAGACAGTTGAAGCGGGGTGGCCACGCCTAGATCTGTTTACCTGGGCAGGCAACACCAAAGCCGTGCCGATGTACAAGAAATGCGGGTTCTTCTGGGAAAAAAATGATGATTACGTCCACTTGATGAACTTCATTCCGACCATCTTGCAAACCGAAGCGCTCGCTCCTTATTTTGAGGAGCTGGATTGGTATGCAGACAGCACCCGCGAGCTCGTCATCGAGCCGGATGGCCGCCGGGAGTGCGGCTTCGATTTCTTTGAATACACCTGGGGTAAGGGAGATCTCTCCGTGCGAGCGGAATTCGAAAAGTCCGGTCGCGGGCTGACCGCTCTCGACACGCCTGATTATGCAATCTCCACCGAAATCGACGATCACGATCTTGTGTTCGGTTCTGCCTACAAGGTTCGCTATCGAATCAAGAACCGCTCGGCTTCCGAGCTGGCGATTGAGATCAATGGCCAGGACGATAAGAGTATCCGTTTTGCGCTGACTGCTGCACAAACGATCGCTCCGGGAGAGACGGTCATCGTGGAGGGGGAATTCGAGCTTGACCCGGTCCGGGAAGAACTGAATGACAAGAAGACCCATCCCGTTGTCAAGAGCCAATGGGTTATCGGTGGCAAGCGAGCCGAGTTCCGAATAGGCATCGCTCCGAAATTCCCGGTCAAGATGAAGACGGCGCTGCCAGTCAAGGAGCTTTATCCGGGCATTCCGGCCGAGCTGTATCTGAACGTGGAGAACCATTTTGCCTCGGAAGCGGAGTTCGCTTTTGAATGGCCAGAGGATGAATGCGTGGAATGGGCCGATCGTGTCGTACGCTTCACACTTCCAGCTAAAGGAAAAGCCTCTGTCCCGGTATCCTTCATCTTGCGGTCCTACGGACTCTACTCGCGAGAGGTTGGGGTGACGGCAGTTCCGGTTGATCAAAAGGCGGTTTCCTTTACAAGCAAGCTGTCCGTCCTGATGAAGGGAACACACGGCCGTTTCGGTGGGGAAGATGGTGAACAGTGGGTCGCCGTGAACGGTGCATTCTCCCTCCATCTGAGCAAGCATGATAATAACATGTGGATCGATTATCCAGGATCCCACCACAGTTTCTGGTGGAACTATCCGAAGCTGGGTAAGCCGTTTGCAGAAGAATTCTCCAAGAAGCAGGCCAAAGAAGTGAAGATTTACTCAGAAGGGGAGAGTCAGGTACTTGAAGCCCTTTACGAGTCGGAAGACTTCCCCGGCCTGGAGATAAAGTCGGTGGCCAAGCTGTTCGCAAGCGGCATCGCCGAGTTTTATCACGAAATCTGCAACACCAGCAGCAAAGGGCTGGAAGAGAACATGTATCTGCTGACGAATTTTGGTTTCTTCGGCAACAGGCTCATCCTGCCATACCAGGGCCATTATGTGGACATGGGCGATGCTTACTCCAGCGATCCGGATCATTGGGACAGCGCCCAGATCACGGAGAACTGGCTGTTCAGCAAGGAAGAGAACGTCGGTTGCGGCATCTGTTGGGACCCTTCCCTGAAGCTGCTTCGCCCGGAATACCCGCTTGGTCTGGAGCATGATCTTGGCCGAATTCCTGGCGGAGCTGTCGTACGAACGAAGACGACCGTGTTTGCTCTAAACACCTTCGCCAAGTGGTGGGATTTCCGCTGCTTCGCCCGGAAGCTGCGGAACCCGGTCGTACCGATGCTGGACGATCATCTCGAACTGGCGCTTGGCGGCGGAAATCCGTTCTTGGCTGGGCCGCTGAATGCAGAACTTATCGAAAGAAAGTTGGTTCCGCTCGCCGGTAGCTTGGAACTGTATGTGCAAAACGGTGAGGAACCGGAGCGGAAGGTTGCCGACATGAAGTTGCAAAAGGAGCAGGACCTTCGTTCTGCGAGCTTTGAGTACTCCCCTGGGGAAAAGCAAGACCCGGAAAATGGCGAATCCGGTTGGAAGGCCCGTGCCGTCTATCGCGGCGAGGATTGGGTTCAGGAGCGGTCGGCTCTCTGGCTTCCCCAAACGGAAGCAGCCGTCGTTTGCGGGCTGGAGGAAGGAGCGGCAGGTCCCGTGTACACAGTGAGCAACGGGATTCTCTCCATAGCGGCTTCCCCTGGCTTCGGCAGCGTCGTGCATTCCCTGAAGCACCAAGGCGAAGAATGGTTGGACAGTTCGTATCCGGAAGCTGCCCCGCGTTCCTGGTGGAATCCCTGGTACGGCGGACTCGGCGTGGACATTCCCGGCATGAGTGGCTTCAGTCGACAGCAGGAGCCGAGAAGTGCGACATGGGCGGAGCGGATGGATGTGCACGGCAACGTCTGGAAGGGACTCCGAATGACCACTGTCATCGAGAAGCAGGAAGCGAATCGGGGGATCACGATCGACCAGCATTACCTTATGCTGCCTGGTGTCCCTGTTCTCTGCGTGCTGCATTCGGTGACCAACGAAAGTGGCCTGGTTCTGCCGCATTATTCGCTCAGGGATGATAATTTCTTCAAGCCTTCACCAGTCTTCTCCGAAGGATGGATGGAAATCCCCGGGGAAGGAAAGTTCCTTCTCGGGAAGCTGGAAGCCGAGCTTCATTTCAAGGGACTCTTGCGAATAGGCGCTGTTTCTCGTCAGAACATGCTGCATATAGTGAATAGTTATCACAATCAGAGTTCATCAGCGTATGTGAACAACAAGGTGTTTAGTCACGATGTGAATCACCATCTTTCACTTCTGAATGGGAAAACCGCCTGGACACAGCCGACTTTTCTGATCTTGGGTCGAATCGATCTGAATTCGGAGGATGTCCGTAACCTTCAGAAGCTGACCTTTACCAATCCTGCCGACGAAAAGGAGATCTTACATGCCGATCATTGACATTCATATTCATCTGTCGGACATCGACAGCTTTCATCAAACAGCGATTGATCAGTCCAAAGTCGATTACACCACTGCCGGACTTAAGGCGGAGTTTGACAAGAACGACGTCATTCTCGGTATTGGAATGGGCGTCACGGAGCAGACCAAGGGAGCCTTTCCTGATTCCAATTCACCTAATCCGATGGGTCTTGACCTGCAAGAAAGCGTTCCACCGTTCCTAATGGAATGCGTCGGCATCAATCCGAACATGCTCACCGGCAAGCACGCCCTAGAGGAGCTCGATAGGATTGAAGCTCGTCTGCAAGTTCCCGAGGTGGCGGGAATTAAGCTATATGCTGGGTACTACCATCATTACGTCTATGACAAAATCTACACGCCGATTTATGAGTTGGCTGCCAAGTACGGCATACCCGTGGTGATTCATACCGGCGATACTTACTCGATGAACGGATTGCTGAAGTATTCGCATCCGCTTACCGTAGATGAATTGGCCTACCAGCAGCGCGGCGTGAACTTCATGATTTGCCATTTGGGTGATCCCTGGGTGATGGATGCCGCCGAAGTGGTGGCCAAGAACCCGAACGTCTACGCCGATTTGTCCGGACTTGTCGTCGGAGATCGGCCCCATTTTGAACGGTTCATGAACGAACCGCTGTTCATGGACCATTTTCGCCGGGCGCTGGTGTACTGTGATCATTACGAGAAAATGTTGTTCGGAACCGACTGGCCGCTCGCACCGATCGACCTGTATGCGGAATTCGTTCGCAGGCTCGTGCCTGAGCAGCATCATGAGAAGGTATTCTACCAGAATGCCATTGGACTATTTCCGCGTATCAGGCAGCGGATCGCGGCGCTCTGAAAGCATCGGCGACGGCAGTTAGACCGTCCTACAGCGCGAAATTTCTCGAAACTACCGGGTAGAGGCCGCTCTAGAAAGTGCAGTGAAACATGGAGACTACAGCGTGATGGAGCGCCTTCTTCTTGTTCTTTCTAGCCCCTACGCACACTCTCAAGAACAGGTTGGTTGCTCCACACTACCTGCATTATCACCCCATCCTTACCGGACGATTTACGGTACTTGAAAACTTCATGTGAATCAATTGTTCTAGGACTTTTACCGTCAGGGTAGTTTTTTTGTTTGGAAAGAAGATAGTTTATATACTGGGGATAGCCTCGATTTATGTTTAACTGTAACCACAAAGGTCGCAGGCCATAATTCCAAACGATGATTTCTTTTTCTGCAACATTTTTTTTAATTATGGCATCAGCACGAAGCAGTGGAAAGGATGAAACGATTCCCGAGAAGCGAATGCGGTCGCCTCCCTCCTTATG
>NZ_JAGGRD010000068.1:0-50274 GCF_018613005.1 Paenibacillus sp. ISL-20 | reverse complement strand
AAAAATAGGCCAACCAGTAATGACTGGCTAACCTAATAATACGAAAAGCCGCTAAAATAGTGACTTTCAATGGGCCTATATTCTTGTCCCTCGACATCAACAGTGCATTGGGATAGCTAATCTCTTCCGACTTTACGCATATATGTTCTTGTCCTCCGACATGTATCCTAGTTTATAAAGCGACTCTGTAAAGAAAAAATGGACGGGGACCTTTTCCAATCTTCGTCCATTTTGCTACACAAGACTAAAAGATCTACTTGAAATCTCCACATCAGGATTTAGTTCCTTCAATCGCATTCCATAGTCTTTTTTCATCTGTGAGATATGCAGTGATTCTAAATTAGGAAAAAACTCCTTTAGATGAATTAGATCAACCTGAACTTCGCATAAAATAAAATCAATGTGCTTAACATTCTTTAGCCCGCCGATCTCTGTTAGATTCATTTCATTCGGGCAGCTGTTTACTATTAAGGTCTCTATTCCCTCAAAAGTCTTTAACGTACGTAAATCCAGCTTTTTGCAGCCATCTACAACCAGCCTTTTAATCCTCCGGTTATTCCCTGTAAAACGTTCTAGACTACGACAACCTAATACATCTATAGTAGTTAAACCTGATATTGCTGCTGTATTTCCTAATTCTTTAAATTTGCATTTCTTAAATGACAAATTTTCAAAATGAACGTCTTTCCATTCCTCTAAATCAGGCTCCATCGAGCTGTAGATGTCTATTGTTTTAAGATACTTGAACCCAGCAATAGCAGTTAAATCCTCTTTTCGCTCTACATAAAGATCAATGCCAGTTACTGTTGTATTAGAAAGTTGAGAGATATCTCTGCGACGATTGGAGTAGGTTTGAACTTTAATATATTCACCTTTAGTAAACGACTCAATCCCATCAAATGATTGAATATGTTGTCCATATACATACAAAATCTTCAGATTAGTAAATGCGCTTACTATACTAAGATTTTTTAAAGAAGAATTATAGTCGATTATTAGTTTTTCAAATTTATCAATGCCTTTCACCCGTTTCAGATGTTCAATCAAAGCCTCACCATCTACTTGTATTTCCGATGGATTGGTTACCCTCAAGCTGTCATATTGCGGTTCTATAGATGTGAGTTGTGCAAATCGAGACTCATCTACTATTAGCTCTTCTGACATGATGTTCATCCTTTCTGATCAAAGTTATTTGGTGGCCCAAATGAAACTAGGTTTCATTTGGGCCATTTCTTCACACCACTATATAAATATTTCTGCACCTGGTAGTACGGGGTTGAATAGTCCTGGAACAAAATACCCCCATGCATCCAAATATCCCCAAAGCGCTTCTCCCTCACGCTTCCAGAAATTGTATTCTTCCTTATCAATATACAATTTATTTCCTTTAGACGGACCTGACTGATAGGTTTTATGATATTTAGTTTTGGAAAACCACCCTCCTTTCGAGTACCCAATAGTAAACACTCCCCCTTCGTCCTGCATATAATAAGGAGCGTATTCATATTGTGATTTTCTTACATCCATAACCAAACTATAAAAATCGAATACTCCAAAGACAGAATTTACTCTATTACCACCTTTTAAAGCTATTTTTACGGAGTTCATATCGATTTTAACTGAATGACGAATTTTCCAAATAGGTTGATTTTTTGGTGTAGCGGCTTCATCTACATTCTTCAAGTCTATCTTTTGATCTCTATACTTATTAATTACTTCTTGCTCGGCAGCCCTTAATGCTTCATTTCTAGCACTAAAATAGGTGCCTCTACCCGAACCTTTTATGTCAAGTTCAGCATTTACTTCAATAGCTTTTACGGTGGAATCAGGATGTTTAACCATTTGTTTCCATTTATGATTTCCCATCCGTTTCTTAATATCCTGCGCTGTAGATCCTATATATGTTTCATTTTTACCATTGTACGGTCCCTCAATAATATAAATGTAACCAATCAGTACCGGGGCAAATCCAGTTGGATCGATATTAATCAGCGGATTATTCTCCACATAAGTATACCCATTCTGGCTCAACGGATTTCCTAATGTCCCTTTATACGTATCCTCACTTATAAACCGCCCAATCTCCGGCTTATAATACCGTGCTTGCGCAAAGTACAGCCCGTTCTCTTCATACGGATATCCCGTATAAGCGAAGTTCACGGCTCGGTCGGTTTGCGGCTGGGTCAGCAATACGCCGAATTCATCGTAAGCGTTCATCCCAGTCAGTTTCCCTTCCGGATCCTGAATCCCGATGACACTGCCCAGATGGTCATAGGAATAGATTCCGTTCTGCCCATTGCTGAACTTAACATGCAAGCGTTCCAGACCGTAGCTGTAGCTTTCCTCCAGCTTTTGTCCTTCGTATACCGCCAGCAAATCATTGTATGCTGAGGTCAGGTCGATGACGAAGTCGTATGTCTTCTCGACTGTTTTGCTCTGGATGCGTGCACCTAGGCCATCATAGCGATACTCTGCTGTTTTCTCGTCTTTCACTGCTTTTACAAGTCGGTTCGTCTCGTCGAAGGTGTAGCTTTCCAGCGTTTTTCTACCCTGCGTGACCTGGGTTAGGTTCCCGCGCGGATCGTACTGATACTTCTTCAGTGCTTCTCCGGCTTTTTTTTCCTCCAGCAGTTGGTTCGCTGCGTTGTAGGAATAAGTGATCGGGCCGTCTGTTCCGGCTTTCTCGATCCGGTTGCCAAAGCTGTCGTAACGATAGGTACGGTTGCTGCCGTTGTCGATTGCCTGGATCAACTGGCTCAGCTCATCATAGGTGTAGGACTTTTCGCGCTTTTTGTCGCTAACCGTTTCCATCCAGTTCAGTACATTTCCGGCTGCGTCATATTGGTATTCGTGCTGGTTGATGCTGCTACCTGCCTGATTTTTCTCTTGCAACTGTTCCAACAAACCGCGCTTATTGTAGCTGTATTGGGTCGTGCTGCCGTTGGCCGCTGTTTTGTTGACGAGTTGGCCAATTGCATTGTACTCATAGGTCGTGATTCCAACCTGATCTTTTACCTTGGTCAATTGCTGCAGTGCGTCGTACGTATACTCCGTTTGTCTACCGTCCGGCGTCGTCAGGCTTGCTTTTTGTCCATTCGGCGTCCAGGTGTAGCTGACGGTGCGCTGCTTCGGATCGGTGACGCGGGTCATTTGTCCCAGCGCGTCGCGCTCGATCTCCGTGACTCCGTTCCAATCTTCCATCCGTGCCAGCTCGCCGCGCGGATTATATGCGAACTTCACTTGCTTTTCCGCGCTATATGCGATTTGCGTCATTTGATCATTCGCATCATAGCTCTGCTTGATCGTCTGACCGGAAGGATCGGTCACCTCCAACAGATTTCCGTTTGAATCGTAGCTGTAATGAGTTTTCTTCCCAAGCGGATTCGTCATTTCCGTCCGGTGCTGCAACTTGTCATAAGTTCGGGTCATACGTATAACTCGTTTTGTTCCCCAGCGCGTCGATAACTGCACTCATATTTCCGTTCGCATTGTACTCGTACCGGGTCACCTGACCAGTGGCATCCATATAGCTTGCTCGCTGACCAGTCGGTGTATAGGAATATTGCGTTATATTTCCGGCCGCATCGGCTTCACTGAGCAGTTGCCCATTACCGTTGTACGTATAGCGGTTTACGCCTCCAGCCGTATCCACGAATTCGGTTAGCTGTCCCGCCGCATCATAGGTCCAGGCTGTGGCTGCGCCGTCCGGTTGCACGGTCTTGATGAGACGGTTCAACAGATCATAATTGTTCGTTGCCACATTGCCGCGAGCATCCGTTTCGCGAATCCGATTGCCGACTGCGTCGTATTCATACCGGGTCACATTTCCTTCCGCATCGGTCTGCGCAATGACCCTCTCCCATAAGTCATAGGTGTAGCTCGTCTCGCCGCCATTCGGCCCGATTAGCTTCTGCAAACGGTCATGTTCATCATAACGGTACTGTGTCGCGTTTCCGAGCGGATCGACCACTTCTTGCAGCAAGCCCTGTTCGTTGTACTGATACACCGTCTTGCCGCCCGCGGCATCGATTATCTCTGTAATGTTGCCCCATGCGTTATACCGCATTTGCTGCTTCTGTCCGAGCGCATCTGTCACTTGTTGAATCAAACCGCTTGACGTGTATGCATAGTGGTACTCGTTGCCTTGGGGATCAATTTCGGTCAACAATCGGTTCAACTCATCATAGATCTGCCGATGAATCGCGCCCCGTCCATCCACTGCCTGAATGACGTTGCCATGCTCATCATATTCCAGCTTCACTTGGGTGCCATCAGCCATGAGGATTTGCGTTGGCAACCCTTTCTCGTTATACGCGAATTGCGTCTTGTTGCCCTCGCCGTCAGTTGCGGTCAACAAGTTGCCGTGCTCGTCATACGTAAAGGCCGTGGTGCGACCCAATGGATCCGTGACCGACGTGAGACGATTCTGATCGTTATAGGTGAAAGTGGTCGTATGACCTAGCGCATCTGTCTGTGCCAGCAGATTGCCGCGCTCATCGTACACGTACTGAGTCTTCGCACCGTTCGCGTCCGTGCTCTCGACAAATGTTTTCTTCGAATAATAGTCTGGGATCTTCAGCTCATGGTCGGTATCTGGCGGACCGACTTCCTGTGCAGCCGCAAGCGGCATGCTGCCCCACACCCACTCTCCGTCCACAAAGACGGCAATGCGATCCCAGTCGGCAAAATCGGTATCCTCCGGATTGAACGAAAAGTCGTTCGTTTGCGTAAAGTCCGTCCACCGTTCCTTGGACATCCGGGTGTGCAGCTCTACGTATTCTCCTGGCTGCAAAATTCCCGATCCGGGTTCAAAGCTGATTTCCTGCACGGTATCTACGCTAACTCCCGGCGCTTTCAGCGACGTGAATGTCCCGGAAAACTTCTGTTCGCCATCCATATGCACACTGCCGATGCTGGCCCAGTCGTTCCAGAAAATGAGCCGTTCCGCGCTGTCCGCCGTAAAGAAGTATCGGATGCGAATATCGGAGAGCGCAATTGGTCTATCGGATTCGTTATGCAGCCGGTACCATGGGTAGATCGTATTGTAGGTATCGCTGCGATTATCATTGAACATTTCGGCCCGAATGACCTTCGTTCCGTTGTCCGGGGCCGTGATCGCTTCATCCAGCTCTGGATTCGGCTTTTCCGGTATTTCGTTGTTGCCTCCGCAATCGCTCTGCACTTCCCAGACGCCAGCTCCACCCGCTTTACCCGGCTCATCGCCTTGCGTCCACCATTTTGCCTTCCAGGTACGGCCGTCATAATTGACGATATCGCCACCGACATATGCTTTTTGCTTGTCCCATTGTTCGGCGCTGCATGGTTCAGGCGTCGGGGCTGGCTCGTCGCCATCGCAAGTGCCTCTATCTTCCCAAGCACCCCATTCCCCGGTTGAACCCGGCGCTTCGCCAAGCGACCACCATTTGGCACGCCAAATATGGCCGTCATAGCTGACCAATTCCCCGCCGACGTACACTTTCTGCTTATCCCAAACCGCGCTGCAAGGGACTGCCTGTGAAGCGGCAGACTTGTCTTGCTCTGAGTCTGGCTTCTTAACGGCTTCGTCGGCATCTACCGCCGCATCATCGCCTGCTTTGGTCTCCTCGCCGCTTTCCTTGTCTTTGTTCGCATCAGTGTCTTTGTTCGCTTCATTGTCAGCTTCCGCACCAGTGGCCGGATTGATTTGCTTTCCAGTATCGCTGCCTTCGCTACCCGGAGCTTGACCCGCGGTATCCGTGTTACCCAACTTTGGCTCCGACCCTGCCTTATCAGCTTCGGCCGCCTCTGGAGCCACCACCTTTTCCGACGCCAGCCCCAGATTTGAAACGCCAGCAGCTGTTACCCGCTTCTGCTTGGACGCCTCTTCTCTTGCATACAAAGCTTGCTTTTCTTGCTCCGCGTTATAGCTGCCGCCTTCATCATTAGCCTGCAAGGTAGCCGCTGTCTGCTTTCCTGCATCCGCAGCCGAAGCGTTCGTCTTCCTCGTTTGATCATAGCGGAAAGTCCGTTCCCCCGCAGGATCCACGATCTTGGTCAACCGCAAGTCCGCATCATAGTAATAGTGGGTTTCCAGGCCGCTGCCTTCCTTCATTGTTACGACGCGCTTCGCTTCGTCGTACGCATACTGGCGATGCTTGCCATTAGCCAACCGGATGTCCGTGAGCCGTCCTTTGTCGTCATATCGCGTATGCCGCAGCACGGTGCCGTCGGCATCCTTCACTTCAGTCAGCCGGGCGGATTCATCGTATTGATAATCATAGCGATGCCCTTCCACATCCGTCACGCTTGCCACCTTGCCGCCTTCATACGTATAGTGGAAGCTGCGTCCGGTATGATCACTCGCTTGCACGAGCCAGCCCGCTTCATCATACTGGAACTGTAGCTTACTGCCTTCCCGCTCTACTCGCTCCAACTGATCGCCATTATAGTGCAGGTGCGTCTCTATGCCATTCGCTGTGACGAATCGGACAGGCAAGCCCTGTGCGGAAAAGTACATTTTCGTCTGATCCGCCAGCTTCAACTCAAATCCTCCGTCGCCTTGTTTGGTCAACGTGTTATATATGCCTTCACCCGCGCGATAACTGCCATTGCTTTGCTTGTCGTAACGCTCAATATGTCCGTCTTCGAAGCGAATTAATACCGCTTTGTCCAAATCCCGCAATCGCTCGCTATAGGTATGGCTCCAATAGCTTCCGAGCACCGAGAAATAAACGTCGCGCGAATTGTACGTCCGCGTGAAGGATAACGGGAAGCTGCCGCCTATATACAAATCGCTCGCAAGGCCTACCTGATTACCCATGCCCATATGAGCGGGCGTATTCGTATTCGTACCGGCGAATAAGTCCGCCAATCCTATATTGCCGCCCAGCACCGACTCCTGATCCACGATGCGAACGCGCTCGGTCTGGTTGATCAGCAAGATGTTCTTGCCGACAAGCTGCGCTTCCGCGCTGGCAGCCAGTATTTCATTATCCCCCATGATCTCGCTCTTCTGACGCGCATCCCCATAGTATTGCAGCCCTAACAGAGACAGCTCGTCAAAAAAACGGAACGGATGGTTCGTCACCTTCAAGCTTGGTTTGCCTGTACCTGCACCGCGAATGTCCGCCTCAATGCGCGTTTCCATATAAGGCGTCAAACTCACAGGCGCGAACCAGCGTCCTTCTTCTACTGTCGCCTCTACCTGTTTGGATGTGCCTTCGTCCGAAGTGAGAGTTAACATGACCCCGGTCACGCCCTGCGCTTTTCCAGACGTCCCATACACGGTAAACCGATCGCCCTGCAAGTTCGGGCTAATCGCGATATCCTTGGCCGCCCCGTCCAAAATCGTGACCGGATGTACAGATGCATATGGTTTATACCGATCCTGTGGTTCAACGACAATGCGGTATGTTCCCGCAGGCACCGCATTCCCCTGCTCATCCCGACCGTCCCACACGTATTCATGCGGAACATAGCCGCCGCTATAATTCTTCTCCCCCTGAATGATCGTCACCGTTTGTTCGCCGCTCATCAGCTTAATGACGGTCGGGTGATCGACCTCCCAGTTCCAGCGGATGCGCGTCGTCTCGCCCTGGCTCGGCTGGAACACCGCCGGTTCAACACGAATATAGCGCTGCTTATCCCCCATCGCCGCCGCCAACGCCTTCGGCTGTAACGGCAGCATCTGCACGATGAGCAACAGCACCAACATTACCGCGCATACTTGCTTCAACCGCTTTAACTTCCTCATTGCAAACCCTCCCTAATAAAATTAGAGAGCCTTTTCTTTAGATGCAAGTAGAATTAGGACACAAGACTCATAATCCCAAAATTCTACATCATAACCATTTTTCCCTCCTATAATCCCACTTTATTGTCATATTTTGTTACCATAGTTTATTTGACGACAAACAACGGGCACTGCTTCATCTAGTTTATAGGGGGGGATTGGCGTTCTTCAGTGTTGGCGTGAAGCGAAATATGAAAACGAATGAATTCGGAAATCGGTGATGCAAGGAACCATTGAATCAAATTTGTTAGCTAGAGTCTAAGCAGAAATAAATGAAAAAAGCTGGAATGAGCAACTTACTCCAAATTTATAAAGTTAATCCATCCGCGTAGGATGCGACTATATTTGGAATGTAAACGATTACAACCAAAGCCGACGACACTTACTTAGCTCTCACTTTCTCTTTTTTTGTTCTAAATAATCCGTTATAAGCGGTGTTACTTGAATCCCTCTTAGTCTGTGAGTGTTCGCTATACTGTCCGTTAGCTTAATGAAATTGCATGGAAACATAGTTAGATACTTATCTAATCGGTAATCGGCTCATGTTCTTGTCATTTACGGCAATAGGTACAAGTTCTTGTCCTCGAGTCGGGACAAGAACTTGTACCTATAAAACAAAAAAAGCCGCTAAATTAGCGACTTTCAAAGGGAATATGTTCTTGTCCCCCGACACATTTGGTTTGGAGGTGAATTGTATACCTCTGCCACTCTCGTCAGTAACCTCCAGCCAAGCACACTGGTTAAGTTTCCACACTCCTGTGGCTTAAGGTAAGGCGGGTACATCATTGCCACATCGGACTCATATGAATTTCCTCCCTACTTTCGTGAAACTGTGCCCTGTTGTCCTTACTTAACTTAACGGTGCAAATTTAAACTTGATATCTCTCTGTCGTTCAGGATTTATACAATAACGAAATTGTATAAATCCTGAACGACATGACCTCGCTTTGGTTCATGACACGTTGGATAGACTCCGTCAGCATCTGGATCTGAGTGGCGTAATCCTGCACTCGGACCAAGGATTTCAATATACTTCGAAGCCATTTAACCGTAAACTGAAACAACTCGGCATGCTAGGTAGTCACTCCAGGCGTGGAAATGGTTTAGATAATGCCTGTATCGAGTCGTTCTTCTTTCATTTAAAGACCGAGAAAATATACTTGAATAAGGCAGCAAACAAAACAGAGGTTGAACAGCAAGTGAGTGAATACATTCTGTTCTACAACCAAAATCGATTTCAGAAAAAACTAAACGACCGTTGGGGGCCTATCATCATCAAACTGATGGTTTACAAAAATTTTTTTGGAAAATTCAGTACAGAGGTACTAAGCGCGTACAGAAAGGAAAAGTGTGCGATGGGGAACGCTCCGGTCTAATGCTGCGTTGTGCAGCCGTGCGTTTCATTCGCGCCTTTTTCTATGCTCCTAAAATATATCACGGAAAAACCGCCATATGATGCCCAACTTAAGCTTAAGGCGTGTTCACTTTATAGAAAATCAGATAATCCAAATTGCTAAGATTAATATAAGTTTTTTGAAATTTTTTGTGCCATGCACTCAATTTTAGGGATCATCAAGTTGTCATCTATCATTTTAATTTTATCAGGTTTAAACAACTGAAATTTCTTTAGATTGTAATAGTCAAATAGCACCTGATACACAGTCAAATGGTTCTCCATCAGGTACTTTACATCTAAAACGTTACTTAGAATCTCATCTTGCATAATGATAAGCCTACCATCAATCTTATTAAAAATACCCTCTTTTATTCCTTCATCATAAAAAGCCAATTCCTGATATTCTCGTTGCTTCATGGCTTCTTTTAGTCGCTCATAGTTCTCAGGATAACTATTTTCAAGTTCCCTTAAGAAAATGTCTGTGATGAACTCTTTTAATAAGATTGTTTGTTCAAATGTTTGCTGAAATCGCTGAACAAATACTTGATCAGCATCAGAATCTTCAATAATTTCGTGGATGTATTCGACAAATGTACTCACAATAAACGAAATAATATCTTCTTTGGTAGAGAAATATTTATATAAAGTCGCCCTGCTTATATCCATAATCTTTGAGATTTCATCCATTTTCAAACCTTGAAACCCATTTTTTCTAACGTGTAGTAACAATCTATTAGTAAGCTTTTGTCTCATCTGATGTTGTTTTTCAATCTGCCGTTCCATCTAACTGCCCCCTTATAAATTATATTATATCTCATAATCATCATTTTAAACAAACTATACCAAATAGACATTTTATATACTTTTTGTTTACTTTATTCAACTCCCATGATATTATGTTTTTTGAATAACAGTGATGAAAATCCATATTGAACGAACTAAGATTGGATTCCTTTTTTATCTGGGCTTTAAACACTTAGGTGATAGAATTATTTAAGGAGGAATAAAAATGCAAACCCGAAGTCTGGGTCAACAAGGTTTAAAAGTCTCTTCTATTGGTTTGGGTACGATGGGGATGACAATGGCATACGGTCCTTCAAATGAAGATGAAGCAATACCAACTATTCGTCGAGCTTATGAGCTTGGAGTTAACTTTTTTGATACGGCAGAAATATATGGATATGGAAATGGTCACAATGAACAGTTACTGGGTAAAGCTGTAAAGGATTTTCGTGACAAGGTAGTACTGGCTACCAAGTTTGGCTTTGATATGACAGCCGAGCAGATTGGAACACGTTTTAACAGCCGGCCAGAAAATATTCGTAAGGTAGCTGAGAACAGTCTTCGCTATCTGCAGACTGATTACATTGATGTGTTCTATCAGCATATCCCAGATCCCGATGTTCCTATCGAAGAAGTAGCAGGGGTCGTCGGAGACCTTATCAAAGAAGGCAAAGTTAAATATTTCGGTTTGAGCAACACCGGTTCAAACACAATTCGTAAAGCTCACGCGGTTACCCCGGTCTCTATGCTTCAGACTGAATACTCGATATTCGAACGTGAGATTGAGGACAACAATATACGAAAGACATTGAATGAACTCGGTATAGGTTTAGTGCCTTACGCTCCTTTAGGCAGAGGGTTCCTGACAGGTGCTGTTAAACCAGCCCAAGAGTACGCGGAAGACGATATGCGCCGTTACGACGAGCGCTGGCAAGGCGAAAATTATATCTACAATTTACGAGCAACGGAACAACTTAATGAACTGGCTTCTAACAAAGGTATTTCTGTAGCCGAATTGGCACTGGCTTGGCTTCTCGCCCAGGGAGAAGATATCGTTCCGATCCCGGGTACACGAAGTGCTAAGCGGGTTGAGCAAAACGTTGCTGCTGCTAACGTCAAACTTACAGAAGCTGATCTTCAACGTATTAAAGAGATCCTTCCACACGGATCAGCCGGTAGCCGGTATCCAGCTGGAATGATGGAGAATTTCACAAGAGATTCATAATTTTTATAGAAAACTAAAAAAATGAATAAAAAACAGCTAACTAAGGACATAGTCATAGTTAGCTGTTTTTTATTCAACACACTAGCTTCTTGAGTATATTGTGTACAATTTTGCAGTCGGATTGACGGGGTTATTAGGGTCAGGCTCATTTTGGGTGCCCCTTTTCTTCGCTCAACCAAAGGCCACCCGTTGCTGTTGAACAGCAAGAACAGCAAAGTCTTTTCCATTGCTCCAAAAGTTGTTTTATAATCTTTAGACATAGGAGAATCAGTTGATAAAATGCGAAATACAGCCATAAAATTAAAGAGTATGAATCTTGATTTTCCAATTGACGGTGAGCTGCAGTTTGATGCCGCGTTTTCCAAAGATATTGCTAAAATAAAAGCGTCACACTCACCGGTGGCTGGAGAAGCGAACACTTTCATATTCCCAGATTTTAATGCCGGTAATATTGGTTATAAGATAGCGCAGCGTCTTGGAAACTTTGGAGCATATGGTCCGATCCTTCATGGGCTAAATGCACCGATCAATGACCTTTCAAGAGGTTGTACTGCCGATGAAGTTTATAATAAGGCAATAATTACTGCTTCTTTAAAAGGATAAAATGACGAGCATCAAACGGGTTTTATTCGAAGAATTGTATAGGTTATGAAAGGTGGTTTAGCAATGAAGATTCTCATAGTTGGCTATTTTAGCGAGACCTCAAAATCAAATATTGCAAGGTATTTTCCGCAAGACTGGAAGGTTGTAGTTGTCCCGCCCGGAAAAGAAATGCTGCATCATATTGAAGATTGCGAGGTAATCATCCCTGAACATATTAAAGTGGATCACAGCCTGCTTTCTATCGCAAAAAAATTAAAATTGGTACAGACGGGTGCAGGATTTGATAATGTAGATGTCGCTGCCTGTACACAGCTAGGCATTTGGGTGGCCAATGCTGCAGGAGTGAATGCACAGGCAGTGGCCGAGCACGTAATGGCACTGATATTGTCTTATTATAAAAACATACCGTTTCTTGATACTTTCATGAAAAACAAGATGGATGAAAATCAATTGGACTATACAGGGAGTGAATTGAAGGACAAAACGATTGGGATTATCGGTTTGGGCGCTATCGGAAAAAAAGTAGCTGCGCTTTGCAGGGTTTTTGATATGAATGTGCTGGCTTATGCGAGAAATGCCAATGTACAATCGGACGGTTTTGTGAAAATGACGGATTTCGATACTCTTGTAAGCACATCGGACATCGTCAGTGTACATATTCCATTGAATCAGCAAACCAAACAGGTGATCAACAAAGCGGTTTTTAAGAAAATGAAGAATACCTCTCTTTTTATCAATACAGCCCGCGGCGGGATTGTCAACGAAAGAGACTTGATTGATGCATTACAAAACGGGCATATTTCAGGCGCATGCCTGGATGTGTTTGCATCTGAACCGCTTCCTATGGACAGTGAGCTTCGGAATCTGGGTAATGTGATACTTACTCCCCATACAGCAGGAATGCCTGATGGTCGGAAATTTCATAAAAAAAGATATGATTTCTTTATAAAGAATATAAAACGTGTAGAAAATGGTGAAGAGCCTGAAAGCAAGCTCAATCAGTTATTATAGTTTTGGTGCAATAAAAATGAGCTATCGGACGCAGCTCCGTGTATTTGGTGCTTCCCGATAATGGCCTCCACTCGTGGAAGCCGATTATGCTTCTCCGCTTCAATGAAATGTTCAATCAGTTCATGTGCATTCTTCCAGGCTCCTTCACCTTCATTGCTATCAAGCCATTTGTTCTTGTCACTTGTTTTTATCCAATATTAACGTTGTTTTGCTCCTATCAGAGCCCGAAAAGTTATCGTGTTGAATCACCTCTTACAGGAGATGATATACTTTAATATCGGAGGTGAAGTACATGAAGCAAAACACAATTCTGCTATCCACTATACAGCCATCAGAACAAGAAACGGAAGCCGAAGTTTTATACTCAATTGGAGAGACAGCTCAAATGATAGATTCCACAGTAAAAACGGATCGTTATTATGATGAGCCCTTTCGTATGGCATTATCAAGTTGAATGAAGATGGTTCATTCAATCCGAAACAAATTATTACCCGCGAACAAGCGGCTGAAGAAATCTTCAATGCCATTGAGTATTTGAAAGCTCATTCCAATCCGGCCGCATCGGAGATCATGACCGCCTCTGAAAGCGCGAAGCTCATTGCGGATCTGCTGGGCGGAGATGGCACCGACATCCAAATCAAAATCAATCCCGATGCGAAAGTGACCCGTGAGTCGTTTGTCAGCCTGCTTATGCAAACCCTCAAAACAAGCGGAAAACTTCCGATGATTAAGATTCAACCGGTTGACATCGAGGATCAAGACCAAATCGACATCGAAAATTCGGGATCTATTCAATTGGCAATCGCGTTAGGCTTCGTTCAGCTTTCTGAAAAAGGAACGATCAATCCGAAAGGTGAATTAACTCGTGCTGTCGCAACCGAAATTATCGGGAAAGCTTCCGATTATCTTAAAGCACGTCATAATCCATCCACTGCCGTTACTTATGCGGAAGGGGCGCAATTGATTACGAAAACTCTCGGTCTAGCAGGTGAAGATATTGCAATTAAGGTTGATCCGAATGCGATAATGACTCGTGAATCGTTCGTAAGCTTGCTCGTTCAAACGCTAAAGTCTAGTGGAAAGCTGCCTATGATTAAGCCGGTAGTAATCGAAATCAAGGATTTGGATAAAGTGGATAGTTCGAATCAGGGCTTCATTCAGTTAGCGGTCTCTCTGGGGACTGTCAAATTATCTGATTACAAATTGTTTAATCCCAAAGGTGTATTGTCCCATACGGACACAGCTGAAATTACTTCCAATGTACAAGCTGTGCTAGAAAGATTCCCAAGCAATAACTAATTGAAATATTCGATAAAAATTATAACATCTGCCCATGAACTTGTTGGGCGGATGTTTTCATTTATACATCAAGGTATGCACTGGTTGATTGGAGAACCGGTCTTATTTTGTAAGTTGTGCATGATCTGCTCTTCCTGTGGAGATTAAGTCATTCGTGTCATTGGTATCCACAAACGGAAGCTTACGAGTGAAAAAAAGCAAAAGTCGATTGCTTGTAGTCTCGTCCTTCTCCGGCTTGATGCTGCACGTGTTACGAAATGACAACCTCGACGTCTAGGTCGGTCTGAAGCTTCGGATAAATCTCGTTTCGCCACGATTTAAGCTGGTCCTGCGACATTGGTTTGCGGAACCGTTATAGAAAAACTATTGCAAATGACCCAGTGCCAAACGATCTTTTTATTTGTCACTAATTTCGCTCCCATGTAAATGTTGCCCCTTGGCTATAATTCTCATTGAGTTTTATGTTCTAATAATATCCTATATGTAAAAACAGTTAATTTGTTGCTATATCCTGCCCGTTAGCTTAATGAAATTGCATGGAAACATAGTTAGATACTTATCTAATCGGTAATCGGTTCATGTTCTTGTCCTTTACGGCAATCGGTACAATAGCGACTTTCAATGGGAACATGTTCTTGTCCCCCGACAGTCATACACCATTTCAGTCCATAATGGTGTGCACAATTTTTTTCACTACCCTCCTCTGCTATTTCTAACCAACTGTTAAAGAAATTCCTGCAAAATTGTGAAGTTATTTTTTTCAGGATCCATTGAAGAACGTTGATATCTACTTTACCTTGATCGATCGTTTGTTGCACAGATTGATCAATTAGTACCTGAAGTTGCCCGTTAGCTTAACGCGGCTACCCATCTATGCCGACAGCCGCGTTTTAGTTTATTAAGCTATAGAGTTCCGTTAGTTGAGTGGCTTTACAATTCTAAAATCATGTTTGAAAAGGCTTCAGTTTTTCTTGAGTTAGGTGAACTAGGGTGCTCCTAACGTTTCGTTAACGTGGAGTTTTACATGTTCTTGTTCCTCGACAGATCAAGCTTCCGGCTTAACTGTTATGCCCAACTTCTTATAAAAAGGTTGTATCTGCTGCAACAATTGCTCTATATTCATTTGATCTTCCTTTGACAGCCGTTCAATATGAACACTACCATCCGGATCATATTTTTTCTCGTCATAAGCCCTCAATTCATTTAATAATTTTTGAAACTCATCAAATTCTTCTTTGCTGAATATTTGCCCTGCTTCATCTAGCACTCCATTCCAAAAAGTAGTGCTATCTATAAGTTTAACTTCTCCCTTCGTTGATTGAACTTCATTTAATTTGCGAAAGAGTGGCTCTAGCTCTGCGGTTAACCTTCTATAGTTTTTTTGCTCTCCTACGCTCAATCTCTCAATATGAAAATCCCCTTTTGTATCAGCAATTTTCAAATTAAGGAGGCCCCATTCTTTTAGTAAGGACATCCATTTTGTAAACTCCTCTTCACTGAGGTTTTGTTTGGCGGTCTGCAGCTTTGCCTCCAGCTCATCATATTGCTTTTGAGTTACTCCGATATTGTCCCGCGAACCATAGATGGAATCAGCTATATAGCTATAACCGGCAAAAGCACCTGTTGGGATTAACAATGTAGCGGCCAAAATACATGCAACGACCCACTTTTTCATTCGTCTTCCTTCTTGAATGTGTACGACTTTGTTAAGTATTTTTTCCTTGAGCTCCGTTGGTGCGTTCCATTCTTTGGTCTCTTCCTTAAAAGCGGTTTTCAATCTTTCATCAAAACTCATTTTGCCCCTCCACCTTTCCCATAGCCAGAATGCTAATTTTCTGTTTTTTGCGCATCTTTTGCAGAGCAGCATGAATCCGTGATTTTACCGTCCCAAGAGGGATTTCTAATGTGGCTGCAATCTCTTCTTGCGTGTAATCATTCATATAATGCAGAATAACTACTAGCTTTAGCTTATAAGGAAGTCGATCTACGCTTTCAAGTAGCGATTGATTCGATAGTTTGTTGACCACCTCACTTGAGATATCATAGACCACGGCTTGATCAATATGTTCAGCTTTTTTGATGATCCGCATATGTGTCCAACTCTTTCTGCGATGAGCCTGAATTTGCCGCATGACCACTCCCATTAACCAAGGCCGAAACGGCCTGCTTACGTCAAACTTTTCAAGAGACCGGTATAATTGAATATAAATCTCCTGAATGACATCCTCTGCATCTGATGGTTCCCGAATAAGGAAATAAACAGTATTGTAAACGTCCTTAATGGTTGCTTCATATAACTCGCCAAACGCATCACGGTTCCCGGCCAACGTAAGCGAAATAAGCCTTGCATATTCAGATGGATGATTCATCTGCTACCTCCTCCCCTTCGGTCTTACTGTATATATTGGTAATAATTATAGATATCGTTCGAATTATTTCAAAATATAGGACAAGAATTCAGCTGTGTCCGGAAAATGGTTTGTTTCTGTCCTATCGGAATATCCGCTGTCGTTATTGTGAAACCCCAAGCTACTATATAAGAAAATCTACCGCGGTTAAGGATAAAATTTCTTATCACAGCCGTTGGACAAGAGCTTATATTCATAAATCAAAAAGCCCGCTATTTAAGTGGAATTTTATGTGTATATGTTCTTGTCCCTTGACAGTTGTGTTGTCAATATCGGAAAAGCAAAAGAAGATAATATTATTCACACAATCGGCTATGGTTACAAGTTCATGTCTATTTCGGCTAACGATATAAGTTTTTGCCTCAGCTCGGGAAAAGAACTTATATCGTTAAAACAAAAAGTAGACAGCCCTAAAAAAGCAGCCTTAAGCAACCTTAGTTCGGTACTCAATTGGACTAAGGTTGTTTAGTTTTTGTTGAAAACGTTGGTGGTTGTAAAAATGAATATTGTTCAATCGCCATAATAAGCTCTTCCTCGGTCGAGAACGTGTCGAGTCGAAAACATTCCGACTTAAGGTGTCCAAAGAAGCTCAAGGTCTTGGCTACAAGACGGTAGCCAAGACCTTCCTCCAGGAACATCGCAACAGCCTTACGCTTGAATTCGATGTCATATGTCTTTCGTATTTCGCCCATGAAAAAATCCCCTCCAAGTAGACTTTAATGCGCTTTTTACACACTGTCTACTTAAAGGGGATAATATCAAATTAGCGACTTTCTATGGGACCATGTTCTTGTCCCCCGACAACACCATATAGCTCGATTTTCGTTCTGTTTTTTTATAAGTTCCCCTTTCTTGCAGTAAAAAAGCAATTCGGATTTAATACGAATTGCTTTTCTTTGAATACTGTACTCCGGTACCGCCAACGGAAAGGCCAAGCGATGTCAAACCCTCTTCGATTGACGGATTTATCATTCATCCTGGATTCCCGGCAACTCATAACGTTGTTACAAATGGCAATCCTAAAACATCAGCTATTGTTCCGCGTTCTGGAAATATTTATTAAGTACTCCTTTAATCCTTCTAACTCCAGCAGCAGAAGATTGTTCTTTTTTAATACTGAACTTTCCTAAGTTTGTTGTATCTTCTACATGAGGTCCTCCACATACTTCTCGACTCCAAACTTTCCCTTCGTTATCTTTGATTGTATACACCTTAACGATATCCGGATATTTATCCCAAAAATTCCCTTCAACTTTACTTTCTTTCGCTTCAATTTTAGGCATCTCTGAAATATAGGTAACTGCTTTTGATGAAATCGCATCATTCACATACTTTTCCACCTCAGCTATTTGCTCTGGCGTAAGTTTTTCATCATGGTTGAAGTCAAACCGTAATCGTTCTGAAGTAATATTACTTCCTTGTTGATGAACATGATCACCTAAAACTTCCCTTAAACCAGCAAGTAATAAATGAGATACCGTGTGCAGCGCTGTTGTTTCTGTTGAATGTTCAGCTAATCCACCTTTAAATTTACCCGCAGAAGCAGTTCTGCTCTTTTCAGCATGTTTCTTTGCCGCCTCTATATAAGAGGCCTTGTCCTCCATGCTATATCCACTTTCAGTTAGAAACTCTTCCGTCAACTCCAAGGGAAACCCATATGTTTCGTAAAAATAAAAGGCATCTGCACCTGTAACTTTACCCTTATTCTTAAGATGTTTTTGTATTTCAAATTCTCCTTGCTGTAAAGTTCTATAGAAAAGATTTTCTTCCTTATTTACTATTTCGATAACTTTCTTTTTATTACCGATCAAATCTTCATAAGCTGTTGCTTCATCTATATAAACTTCAGACAACTCACCCACAAAACTTCCTTGTATACCTATTTTTTTACCTGCACGAATCGCCCTTCTTAATAACCTTCTTGTTATATACCCTGCATCACTATTAGCTGGCTCCGCACCATCATTAATTAGAAAAGTAGCCGCTCTCACATGATCAAGTATGATTCTAAACGACTTTAAATCGTCAGTATATTGTTTACCACTTAACTCCATCAATTTTTTCTTGGGATTAAGGAAGAAAGCCGTATTATAAATATCCTTGTCACCATTAAGGGCTGTTGCAACCCTTTCTAATCCGCCTCCATAATCAATATTGGGATTTTGCATTTTTACAAATCCTGTGTCTTCTTTTTTGTAACACATAAATACGTTGTTCCCAATTTCTAAAAATCTCTCGCTTACAGAAGCAGGATGATCCAGTGAATCACCGCCTGGTTCAAGATCATAGAACATTTCACTATCAGGCCCACCTGGTTCACCAACAGGCATATCTAATGGACTTCCGGCTCTACTCCACCAATTTTCTTTTTCATCGTATAGGAATATTTTCCCACCTCTAGATGCCCCATATTGATAGGGGTCATCTTCAATGATAGGTTCTATACCAACTGATTTAAATTTTTCTGACCAGATTTGAATGGCTTCCGTATCTTTCTGTATATTCAAATCATCACTTCCTATAAAAGCACTGATATACAGCCTGCCAGGATCAATTCCTAATTCGATAATATGCCAATTCCAAATGGCATCGATTTGCTTTTTCTTATAGTTATTTTCATTTGCTTTAAACTCCCATCGACCTATCATTTCAAAAAATGTCAGATGCGACGTATCTCCTACTTCATCAATATCCACTGTCCTTAAACACTTCTGAATATTAGTTATCTCATTACCTATCGGATGCTTTTCCCCCAATAAATAGGGAACCATAGGTTGCATTCCACTTCCCGTAAACAACGTTGAGGGATCATTTTCTGGTAACAAGCTAGAAGAGGGCACTTGGCTAGCCCCTATTCCTTTCATAAAATCAATATATGATTTTCTTAACTCATCTGGTGTCATTTTCACCATGCTCAATACCTCCATTTTAATTATTATTTATTCTTGGAAAATCCAAAAGTCTTTATTCTGCGAATATTCAAACGAAAAGAAATAAAACAAAAAAAGCCCTGAGCTGACATATTTCTTGTCAACTTAGGGCGAACTATTATGTCCGTGTTACCACCTAATTTCAGATTTCTCTGCACTCTATCAATACGGGATATCTCCGATATTGTTTCCTGAATAACGGTTGAACTCCGTTGAAGCCTACTAAGATTCCTCTGTTCGGTTCACAGCTCCGAGACTGCTTCACTATTAGATCAATGAAGATTCGCACCAACCATCTTCTCTCTGTGAGATCCCTAATACCTACTATTTCTCATCATAGCCTTTTCATTTTAAATTAAAGCAATTCTAACACACTCAACTTGCTCTGTCAATTTATTCCACTATTTTTTATAAGGTATAAGGTCGGACAAACATATAAGCGCTAATGCAAAATGGTTTGCCCACGGATGACCTGCACATTGCCGAACAAAATATTTGATATTTTTCTCCTCAACTTTATCCCAGTAGTAATCCCCGTTTGGATCAGACAAAAGTAACAGTTCCTCTGATATTTTGCCGCAAAGAAGGGCTCCCCAGGTTTTGTCTTGGATTTCCTCTTGTAATTGCACTGCTGTAGACACTACGGTTCCATCCCTTCAAAAAATTCATTTAACCAGTCTTGTTTCTCCTCGGAGCTCTTAAGCTCAAAAGCAGTAAGTTTTTCAGGTGATTTGATCACTGAGCGCTTCTTAGCTGTTTTGAAGTACTCTTTCTCGCGTTGCATGTAGCTCTCCTGAAGCTTCTCATGCAAATCACGGAATTTCTGTTCATCGTAATAATGCTCATACACGTTTAATGTTTCTGGGTCTCGCCATTTCATATATTCAATAAGCTGCTTCTTCTTATCTTCGATTTGGGCAGCTGTATCAGATTGCTCATAAATGCCGCGCAACATGGAGGTCACAAACCAGTGCCTTGCTTTATTTAGAAGTGACTCAATAGCATTGAAGTTAAATACTTCTTTAGCGAATAATACATTCTCTAAAGTGTTCCTTGAGCGATCCTCATACATGATTACATTTAAAGAAATACCTGCCTCAGTTAGATTTTTTAACAATGTCATGTGCTTCGGGTACAGTTTTATCGACCCAGTTCTCATGCTTAATTCCTGTAGGGCTGACTCCTCCTGTGATAATAATCATTTTTCCCAAGCTTCTATTATAAGCGTCAATCGTGGCTTCCCAATGCCCTGGATGAGTACCTCCGAAAACAAAAATAGCATCGCAAGGTGATATTTCCTTAGATAAGAAAACGATATCAGTTAACTCGTTTATCTGAACTTCCGTTAATTCAGGAACCACAGGATCTTTAGGAATTTGAGGTTGCATTTAACACCCTTCTCAATTCAAATAATTATTCTAATATATGCGTCGTACCTAATTAAGTACTGACAATTTGCATATACCTGCCCAGCGCCCGATAGCTGAGAAAGACAGTTGCCTACATATGTCTTTATTATGTTTATCTCCTCTATCCTGCCCGTAAGATTTTATGAAATAGCTGTAGAATTTTAATTAGATATGTATCTAATCGGTAAACGGACCATGTTCTTGTCCTTTACGGCAATCGGTACAAGTTCTTGTCCTTGACTCGGGACAAGAACTTGTACCGATAAAACAAAAAAGCCGCTAAATTAGCGACTTTCTATGGGACCATGTTCTTGTCGCCCGACATTATGTTTATTTTGATTTCTGTTCTGTCGTGTCCTCCTTCATGTATAGATCTCTCCCCCTCCCCAAAAAAACCTTACCAAGTTTTTTTGGTGGAATCTCTGAAAAAACTTGCCGTTACTTGTGACACGGTTCACCATAACGGTCATAACGGCGAAATTTTTGTTTACAATGAAATAAAATAAAAGCCCCCCAGGCAAGAGCTATCAAGAAATCAATGCAGTACTATTCATCAGTGTCTTTTTTGTTGATACTTTTCCACCAACATCATGTTTCATCGTTGAACTCAGACTGATTCACATTAGCCCTATTCGCTGTAACTGACTTCACTTTCTTGTAATCATTTCAATCAGAGAGTTGTAAATTAAAGCAACTTAATTAGTTCTTCTAGCTCATCAACCAATACTTTTGCAAATTCAAAATTAGTATCTTTTAAAGCCATTTCTATTTTCATTTCAACTGCTTTTTTGTTTTGTTCCGCTTCTAAATAGTCTTTATCAAAGTGACTAGCATAAATCATCTGTTTAAATTTTTTCATAGTCATTTTTCTAATCGTCTTATTGTCAATGATTAATACATAATCCATACCATTTACAACAGAATAGAAATCATGAGATATCATGAGAATTGCACCTTTATAGTCTTCAATGGCTTGTTCCAGTGCAATTTGTGTATATGTGTCTAAATGGCTTGTCGGTTCATCAAGAAGCAATACGTTTGCATTACTAGCAGAAACTTTAGCCAATTGAAGTATGTTTTTTTCTCCACCAGATAGTGATTCAATCTTTTGATTAACGATTTCGCCTTCAAAGCCATAGTTTGAAATATACGATCTAACTTCATCATAAGTTTTAAACCCAGCATCGATGAATTCTTCTAGTATTGTATTAGAATCCTTTAGCATTTCGCCTTGATTCTGAGATAAATAAGCCACTTTAACATCATCATTTATTTCAATGGAATCATGATTATTGTTAAAGATATCTCGGAGTAAAGTCGTTTTCCCTGTACCGTTTGGACCAATAATGGCTACTTTATCCGTAGATTTTATCTCAAAGCTAACATTCTCTAAAAGCAGTTCATCAAAGGCAACACTATAATTATTGACTTTTACAACAATGCTGTCTTCAATTTCATTCTCAATACCGAAACTGATATTCGGTTGCTTAATATCAACAAATGGGGCCTTAATTCTACGCGCTTCCAATCTCTCTTGAAATCTAACTCTAGCTTTTAACGCTCTACCTCTAGATGCTTCTGAATTAATAGTTGCAATAGCTCTAAGATTATCAATAATGTTATCGTATCTCTCAATTTCTTCAGCTTCAGCGACTGCGATTTCTTGCAACTCAATTTTTGTCTGAAGTAATGAGAAATTATACTCAATATATCGCCCATCAAACTCTTGGATCTCCGTGTTTTCAAGGTGAATAATTTTGTTGAAACAATGATTCAATAGATATCGATTGTGCGTAACAACTAGCAGTATGCCTTTGTGAGTATTAATAAGTTTTTTAAGCGCATTTAGGTTCTCAAAATCTAAAAATACATCCGGCTCGTCCATGATCATTAAGTCTGGACTATTAAGCATTTCCTTCATTACTTGAATAAGTTTGAGTTCCCCGCCGCTCAGGTCGGATACCCTAACATCTTTTAGCTTCAAGAGGTTTGCTAGATTTAATTTCTTATTAATGTTACTCTCAAAATTATCTCCGCCCATTGCATCAAATGCGTCTAAAGCGAATTGATACTTTTCGAGTAACGGCTCAATATCCGATGATGTTTCCATTTCATTACAAATAGATTTTATTTCATTTTGTAGCTTAATAAATTCTTCTCCGATATATTCAAAAACAGTTGTTTCTTTAGTTCTGTCTAGTTGGGAGAACTGACTTACATACCCAATTTTGCAGGTTGGATCTATCTCTAACGTGCCTTCGAACAAATATCTTTCTGGATCCATCAGTATATCGATCAGTGTACTTTTACCACTGCCACTTGTTCCAATAAAAGCGCAATGCTGTGCCTCTTCTAACGTAAATGAAATGTCTTTATATAGTTCTTTTTGTGGAAATGAGAAGGATATGTTTTCAACTTTTATCATAGTAGTGCCTTTCTTTATAACTAAAATGGTGACTATTATTAAATGTATTGTCGAACACAGACTTTTAGAGTAACACTCTTTACTACCAAGTTCAATCCATTTTCAGCCCTTACCCTCACTTCGAAATTCTAATACTTTCTTTAGAATGGTGGCTTGTTGGACGATTTTCAGAATCAACCATTGCTTACTATAATGAAGATCCATCAAAAACGACGTTTACAGAGGATGACTGAACCAATGAAGACAGGGAAGGCTTGTTCGACCACAATATGGTTTCAAAATCGATGGAAGAAGAAGCAGCCTGGACGTTTATCCAATCCCATGAAAATACATCAAACAAAATCATGACAATGATCCACCCTACGCATATTATGGGACCAAGCTTTGTGCCTTGGCACAATGATATGATTTATGCCATGCTTCGCGACGATAGAGCTATGGCAGATTCACAACTATATTGGGTTGATGTGCGCGACGCAGCGGCAATGAACATTGCGTTGATGAAATCTATGGGTCGCGGACATAGAATCGACGAACTCCCCAAGTTACTATGTTTTTGTCACCCGACAAATAGGACCATCCCATAAATTGAATAAAATAGAGCTAAAAAAGAAGACATTCTTCCTAAAAATGGGGTTGAATGACTACTTTTTTGAAGTTTATACATACTCCTTAAGAAAAACGTAAGTTCTTCAGTGCCCTCTCCTATAGATTGAAGCTTTTTGCAATGGTATGGAGCCGAGCTTAACCAGTTGAGAACCCTGCAGCTCCCTTCGGATGGTCAGTTGATTTCTATGGTCAGGGAGCTTGTGAAATTCGCCCCCGGCTCCAGGGTGATTATTCCCTCTTTAGCTTGAAGTTCCTTCGAAGACGTCCATATCCGCTACTCCTTGCCAAGGCTCGATGCATATGAAGGGAGCGTTCAAAGGCTGCCAGATGCCGAGGTCGGGAAAACCCTTATAGGTGACAACTACGCTTTTGGCGGAGTGGTTGCTTTTAAGCGAAATCTGCCGAGAGCTCACATTTCGGAAAATCAATGCTCCTTCGGCGAACATTTCATGGGATAACGGCAGGATGGTCTCTTGTTTCAGAACGGGCTCCGATTTGCCGCTGATCAGCAGGCCGTCCGAATTCAAGAACAACCTTTCAAGGTTTTCCGATTCAGCGAACTCCAGATAGTAATCGCTCAGGCTACCGTTGTCATCAAGCGGACAATTGAACGCCGGGTGGGTCCCGGGCTGGAAGAAGAGATCCTGTTCATCGCTATTTTCCACCCGGTAACTAAGTTCCAGTGTGCTTGCATTCAGTTTATATGTAATATATAGGTTGAATTTAAAAGGATAACTGGCCAGGGTTTTCTCATCATAAGAGAGGCGGTAAACCGCGTGGGTGTCGCTTTCTTGGACCGGCGTAAATTCGCTGCGTCTGGCGAATCCGTGATTGCCGATCTTATAGGCTTTGCCGTCCACCTTAATCTCTCCGTTCCGGGCCGCACCAATAATGGGAAACAGCACCGGAGAACGGCCTGTCCAATACGTGGCGTCACCGCTCCAGATGTATTCAGCTTCCGGATCCAGCTTTCTGAAGCTGATCAGTTCCGCCCCAAGGGTATTAATCTCAGCTTCCGCCGAGCTGCTACGCAAAATTTTATTCATTGTTGTACTCCCCTTTCATACTTATAGTCCAGATACCCATATTATATCAAAATTCTTGAGGGAGTTGAGAAAACGACAACCAATTCAGCAGCTGCCGTTTCTTCGTGCTTATTGAGCTATCGTTCTCCGTTAGTTGAATCCATCTAAACAACTTTTAGGACGAAATAATAAAAAGCATCACCGTGAGACAGGTTCTCTACATGTTCATCCATCCACCATACCCCGTATGAATAGAAATATGTCCCTTTTTGTGTAGGTGCATGAAAGCTATTTTCTTTCACTTCAACTTCTTCAGATATGTCTTCATAGATTTGGTTGACATGGTGTTTGTTCGGTTGCGGCCCATAATTCATCACAAATGTAATAACTTCACCAGGCTGTACAGTAACTGTATTTTCACCTTTTAAAAGCTCAACTGGACCAATTGTATCCACACATCTGCTTTGGTTTTTTGAGTCCCAACAATATGTGCCGAGTTTTGTCTCATACATTTGTTCACCAATCTGAATTTCAGCCTTAGGCGGTTGCTCTCCCTCAAGCACCTTGTCCATTGGCACTAAATCATCACCATTTGGTTGAACGCTAGAACAACCAACTAAGCCCATGAGAATGAGAGTCATTACAAAAGGCAGTAGAAATTTCTTCAAATTTAACACCCCCAGTTTAAATAACGACGTTTACTGTTCAAACGAAAGAACAAGTAGTTATGTTGCATGAGGAAGTAGTAGGCAACCTTTATGGCGCACCTTTTTCTAAAATCCCGTCTCGTCGTCATTAAACTAAACTGCCAATTAGTTGAACAAAGGCAGCCGATAACAATGACCGGCTGCCTTAATAATTCAATGGGCCAACTAAAGATAATACCCCTCGTCTCCATGGACTTTTAGATAGTCTCCCATTGCCTTCAGATCAAAACGTATCTGTAGCGGTCCTTCATCATTCCATGCACCGATATGAATGTGCGGGTGTCTTGCGTATCCGTTGTTTCCAACTCTTGCAATAACATCGCCAGCCTTTACCTTATCACCTTCATCCATTACGTGCGCGTAGCAAACTCGAACCCCATCTGGACGCAGAAATGTAATCGAACTCGCTCTAGTATTGGTGAAATTACCCGGTCGTTTGTTTGTTCATTGATGTAAACAGCTTCAATACTACTATCAAATGGAGCGAGAACTTCTTCGCCCCAACCATACCAATCGTCGTTTCGAAGACCATCATTTCGGTGTTTTCTCATCCAGCCGTCCGCGAATCGTTCTATTATGCAGTCGCAACCTAAAGCGTCACCGAGCCCATGTAATTGACCTTCAGGATGCTCAGATACTGAAAAGGCATGTCTGTGTACAGGATGAATTGTAGAAATCCCAGCCATATACGCACTCCCCCCTTTGATAGTGTACTTAATTCCATCTTCCCCTTACTTTCCTGCCTGGAAGCACGAAGACGGCAGCCGATAAATTGCCGGCAGCCGTCGTGTCATTATTAAGCTATAGTCTCCCGTTAGTTGAACAAAGACTCTTCATTTGATCATTGAGTTACATTCCATTGAGCCCATTTCTGGGCTATATGTAACCTTGCTTGTTTACTCCGATCCGAGTAAAAGCACTGGCCCTCTCGCCATTCTGGCATCGGGTCGAAGGCAATACCTGTGATCGCTTCGAGAGCATTGCACCTCGCTCCGAATATTGAAACTCGTTGGAAAATCGCATCTTCATATAGGCCAGAAATAAGCGGTTCGATAAAACCATGATTTTTTATCGTTGAGGCGAGCTTTACTGAACAGTATCGGATGTTCACATCAGGATCCTGAAATAGCTTTATGATTTCATTAGTTAACCCATGCCACATTTCGGGACAATTATTCAAAGCAAATAGTGCTGCCATTCGAACATAACTAGAGTCATCGAAAAGTAACCGACGTAAGGCACTGCTCGAAAGCTTGCCTGAGTGAAATCCTAAAGCAGATATTGCAGCTGCACGAATCTTTTGGGACTTGTGGTTCAATAATGAAAGCAGTTGTACCGCAATTTCATCAGAAAGCGGCTCCCCGCAGAAAGACAATGAAACAGAAGTAATGACTTCCTCATCCTGATCTTTCATTGCCTCTAAGCGCGCTGATTGGTCTTTATTTCTCCAATCATTCCATTCGTAATACGGTTTAATGATATTCTCGTTTGGGGGTACCGCTTCTACAGCTCCCGCAACATCAACTAAACCCGCATTCAAATCATCCCACCTCTCTTTCCTTATCGAGCTGCTAATCATTCCAGATTTCACTTGGTTCGCAGTCCAGTTGGGCTGTGCTTGCCAGATACATGCTGCACATCCCAATATAATTGGACCTGCAAATGAAGTGCCTTCTGATCTTGCATAATCTTCAGGCAGGTTATCGTTAGACGCTGTATAATGACTTTGTCTCTCTTCAAGTGTCTGAAAGGGCATTGGTAAAACCAGATTTTCAGCTGGGGCTAGAATCTCAGGTACCCACTTACCTTCAAAGGTCATGCCCCTGCAACCGTGGTATGGTTTTGCCTGATTAATTTCTACATCCTCTGAGATAATCACGCCACCAACCGACAGTACAGACGGTGACGAAGCTGGCCCACTGCATGTTAATTCCAATGTGTTACCCGACGCTACAATTACGAGAAGACCATCCAATGAAAGTTGTTCGCATCGTATTCGAATCGGATCAGCTTGCCAAGGTAGAAGTCCCGTATCCCGTGTTGATGCAATTGTTAATACCACTCCTCTAGTCCTTAGCTCGGGACAAGAACTTGTACCGATAGAATAAAAAAGCCGCTAAAATAGCGACTTTAAAGGGGACCATGTTCTTGTCCCTCGACAGATTTATGATGTGTCACATACACAAGAGGCCGACGAGTTTTACCGTTCTCTTGCGGAATGCAAACCTGGGTATGTAACCATGTTCTTTGTCATCAGTCGGGAATGTTATCAACTTCTTGTCATTATGTTTTGACATGAACTTGATAACATAAATATAAAAAGCCGCATAATCAGCGGCTTCTAATGTCACTATGTTTTTGTCACCTACCCGACAGCATTACCCCAGATACTCCCCTTTAGCTTAATGAAAACGGAAGCCGATTGTCTGGTCGGCTCCTATTCAACTCTATTATTTAACTAATCTCTGGAAAACGAATCATAACGGTCGTACCACACCCTACCCCGCTGCTAATGTGGACAGAACCTTGATGTTGATCAACGATCCAAAGCGCGATCGATAGCCCTAGACCCGCTCCATGATCTCCTCTATTTCTAGAGGAATCTCCTTTGTAAAAGCGATTAAAGATGAGTGGCAATTCGTGTTCCGAAATACCCACTCCGTTATCCTTGACGGTTACGAGAACTGATTTCCCCTGCCTAAGACACTCAAGATCGATTTGCCCATCCGACTGTGTAAATTTAATAGCATTGTCCAACAAAATCATGAACAATTGTATGAGACGATCCTCATCTCCATTTATGAGAAATTCCGAGCCTTCGACATGAAGTTGTAACCGCAACTGCTTGTAATCCATTATCGGTTCCATATTTTTTGCAATCTCTTTAATAATCCCGTCAACTCGCACAGGGTTGTATAAGATGACTTCCTCATGAGAATCGCCTCTTGTCAGAAGAAGCAGCCCGTCTACCATGTTGCTCATTCTTTTGGTTTCTTTCAGAATGGCTGAAATTGGAGCGCTTTCTTCCTCAATCGTATGATCGAGATGGCGTAACAAGATTTGCGTTTGCCCTCGGACGACCGAAAGCGGACTCCTCAACTCGTGAGAGGCATCTGCAACGAATTGCTGCTGCTTGTCCCAAGCCTTCTGAATCGGAATGAGCGCCCGTCTAGCCAATGCGTAACCTGAGATGATAGATAATAACGCGCCGATGCCGATTCCGATACTAATACTCCATAATAACCGATTCAAATAATACATCTCGGCAGAAATTTCCGTAAATATCTGAACTGTTTTCAAAGGCGTGTTAGACAGCTTCTCGACTACTGGCAAATTGCCTTGATAGGGTCTGCTCACGAATCGATAGGTTTTCTTACCCACGCGTATCGACTCGGGTCCCATGTGGTTTTGTTTTTCCCGAAGCATTGAACTCAATAGAATATATGGCCATTTATAATATACGCTTTGAATCAAGGTACCGTTGGAATTCCAATAAAATGCCATCATAAAACGTTCCGGATCCTTCGAATCAATGCTAGTGACTTTCTCCCCGTTATTTAGAGAAGTTTGATACATGTGGTCAATATTAAACACCAGCTGACGGTCAATGTCGGAATAGATCCGATAACGCGCCAGCCCGTATAACGCTCCCCCCAGCATGATGAGCAAGCAAAATACGACCGTACTATTCCATATCGTCATTCGTACTAGCGTGCGTTTAATCATATTGGGGTTTGCTCTCCTTTTATTTGGCGGACTTGATGTATTGATTCACTTGCTGCTCCAATATCGGAAATGGCATATTACCGTTTCGAAGAAGAACGGAATGAAATGCTTTGATATCGAAGCGATCCCCGAGTTCCCTTTTCGCCTTCTCTCGAAGGGATTGAAATTGCTCCGATCCGATCGCATAGTATTCCCTTTGTCCTGGATAGGCAATAACACTGTCGATAAAAGCATCGTCCCCCCTTCCAGTGACACTCATCAGATACTCATTAGCCTGTTCTCTTGTCCACTTCAGCCCATGGATACCCGTATCTATCACGGTACCTATTGAAAGGTTCGCCAAACGGATTAGTACGGTGTTCCGATCAAGCAAGCCCTTCTCCGCACATAAGCTTTCCATATAGACCGCCCATCCCTCTACGTATCCAGGCGTCATCGTTATTTTGCGGATTAATGGAATGGTTGGTTGATCATATTGAATCGAAAATTGAAAGTGATGTCCTGGAATACCCTCATGCAACGCAAGCATTTTAACCATTTCTTCGGAGGTCGGGTTTTCGAGCGGAATGACAAATCTCCCGCTCCTATCACCATCTATAGATAAGGGGATATACATTCCACCTGCCGATGCGATAAGAGCCGAATACGCCCGCACATCCACGGGATGGTTCGGGATAAGCTCGTCTTCAAACCAATCGGACAAGTAGGGCGTGGCATCCGACAGACTGCTATTTAACGCTTGCAGCAATTCATCTCCGGTTAGGAATCTGGTTATAAATGTAGTCTGTGCTTGACCCGAAGCACCGCTTCTTAGCTCCTTCACGATCTCTTCTACCTTGTGTTTAGCGATCTCGTGCATTTCCTGAGGACTGAGGTCCGTACCCGTAGTAAGTTTGAGCCTTGCAGAATAATACTCGGTGCCGTCCGGCTGACTCCAGATTCCTTGGCTCACGGATGCTTGTTTTATAAGATCGTTCTTGATCACATCGGCAAGTTTGCCGTAAGAAGCCAGTACATGATCGGTTAGGGTTTGCGCTAACGCTTTTTTTAGCTTCTCCTCTTCGGAGGGATCGAGTTTTAACTCTGTTAATTTCTCTGCATATAAACTGTACAGAATCGTTTCTTCCGGTTTCGTATTCCGCAAAATGCTGTAACTCGTAAGCATTTCCTTAAGAAATTCAGAAGCAGGGACAATACCTTTCTCCCGTCTGTCTTGAATTCTATCTATGACATGCGCGACTTTATCCGAAAACCCGTTCAGCGCAACGATATAATTCTTTGCATCTGCTTGGTTGCGAATCGGATAATTGTTCGCGAAAAACGCCGGAAAAGTGGATAGGGAAAGGTAATCATTCGTGTCCAGATCCCAATATTTATATACTTGCTGCTCCGCGCTTAGGTTCCATTTGAGGATATCGTAGGTGAGTTTGTCTTCCGGGGAAAGTTTGGCAGCATCATAGTCATTCAATTTTTCAAGAAAACCATTTCTCTTTTCGTTTAATTGTTCGTAATCGGCATCCGACAGGTCCGTAAGCTTAGTGGGATCCCATCGGATTCCCTCCACATTTTTTACACCATAATAAAGCTGTTTCTCAGGGTCACCCTTAAGCGTAACAAACGCCATCTTCTGGAGCAATGCGTCGAAACTCTCTGACTGATGTTGGGTCTGCCATAACAAACCACCTACAGTCAGCAAAACAAGTAGCCCTGCTGCCAATATAATAGTCAATCTGGTGTTCTTAAACAGCTGTCTCACAAGGTTCATGCATTAATCTCCCCTTTGTAGAGTATAAGAAGAATATATAAGATGAACCTTTGATTTCCCTTTGAAAAACTACTCGTTTATTTTGAGTATGTAGCCCAAACCTCTTACGGTTTGGATATATTGATCGGCATGACATGATGACAGCTTCTTCCGAAGATGATGGACATAGAGCTCAACGATGCCAATTCCCGCTTCCGAATCAAGGCCCCAAATTCGGTAATAGATTTGCTCCTTCGTCACGATCTGCTCTTTATTCATGAGCAGGTACTCAAGCAGTTCATATTCCTTTTCTGTTAAAGTCAGCTCTTCTCCTGTGACCGTTATTGCTCGATTTCTAACTTGAATAGCAATCGGCCCGTAGCTAATCTGCTCTTCTTGATTAACCTTGCCATAACGGCGCAGCAGCACTTTAGCTCTGACAATCAGCTCTGGAATCTCGAATGGCTTCACCACATAATCGTCCGCACCGATCGTTAACCCCTTTACCCGGTCGTTCAATCCGTCTTTTGCCGTCAGACAAAGAATTGGGGTATCCACTCTTTGCTTCCTCAGCTCTTGGATGAACGTAAATCCATCAATCTTAGGCAGCACCAAAATAATTAAATCGAACTCGCCGTACAATGCGTGATGCAAGCCCTCTTCTCCGTTATGACACTCCGTAACCTTATGCCCTTCATCCTGCATAACTCTTGCAATTGTATACGATATCTCAATATCGTCCTCTACGATCAACAGCTTCATAAGTTCCTCCATGGATGAACAAATATGGAATAGTGTAACATATTTTAATGGGTTTGTGAGTCGACTGCTGATAAGATTCCCATTTATTCTTACCGGTCTAGTTTTCCTATGCTTAGCCGGGATTTTTTTAATATACAACTAGATAACACCAATATTTATTTCGAATACCATTAAAAGCAATCAAAACATAACCAGCACTTCAAATTACCCTGCCCGTTAGCTAATGCATAGCTGTGAACTTCAGTTAGATACTTATCTAATCGGTAAACGGCTCATGTTCTTGTCCTTTACGGCAATCGGTACAAGTTCTTGTCCTTGGCTCGGGACTCGAACTTGTACCGATAAAATAAAAAAGCCGCTAAATTAGCGACTTTCAATGGGAGCATGTTCTTGTCCCTCGACATGTGTATGGCAGTGTCATACACCATATAGCTCGATTTTCGTTCTGTTTTTTTATAAGTTCCCCTTTCTTGCAGTAAAAAAGCAATTCGGATTTAATCCGAATTAAATCCGAATTGCTTTTTCTTTGAATACTGTGCTCCGGTACCGCCAACGGAAAGGCCAAGCGATGTCAAACCCTCTTCGATTGACGGATTTATCATTCATCCTGGATTCCCGGCAACTCATAACGTTGTTACAAATGGCAATCCTAAAACATCAGCTATTGTTCCGCGTTCTGGAAATATTTATTAATTACTCCTTTAATCCTTCTAACTCCAGCAGCAGAAGATTGTTCTTTTTTAATACTGAACTTTCCTAAGTTTGTTGTATCTTCTACATGAGGTCCTCCACATACTTCTCGACTCCAAACTTTCCCTTCGTTATCTTTGATTGTATACACCTTAACGATATCCGGATATTTATCCCAAAAATTCCCTTCAACTTTACTGTTCACTCCTTCAGGACAATATGCATGAAAAAACGAAGCCATTTCCTCCACAACCTCCACCTTCATTTACACAAAAAAAGGACATTAACGGGCTACCGATCACCCCCACCACTTTCCCAAAACATTATCCGTTGTTCAAATTCAATATCTTCACAGCGTTTTGTAGCAGCATGATGATTAGTTTTTTTGCTGTAAACTTCCCTGAACTGAAAATCCCTGGGTCAAGACCCGCATACGCCACGAGTTGCTTTGCATCGCTAAACTGCTTGACATCACCCACTTCAGCTACAATGGCTGCGGCCAGTTTCGTTCCGATTCCCGGAATGCTTTTCACAAGTTCAACTTCGGGCAGATTTGCCGCCATGTCCTCCATTTGCTTTTCCAACTCGTCCAGCTGCCGGATCATTGTCAGCAATAAAGATACCATCCCGGGCAATGCCTTGCTTTGAGACGGACTACGCCGAGCCTCTTTCCAGTGATCCAACACTTCCTCCAGTTTCCTAGCTTTTTCATTTGCCCAACGTTTGGAGTGGGATCTTCCTGCGCTTCCTTGAATGACTTCGTTCCAATCTTCGGCATCTCCTTCTAAACAACGGGCCAGTACCGTCAATGACGTTGCCGAAAACACATTGTAGAATACCTGCTCATTTGTCGGAAACACTTGCTCCAGTAAGACTCTACTGTTAATCCCCTTTTTAACAATAAATATCCGGAAACGTTCTCCAATACTCCTCGGCCTTTGCTGTAGATCGGATAAAAAAACGCTATAATAGCGACTTCAATGGGAATATGTTCTTGTCCCTCGACAAAGTTTCCTAATAACCTAATTTGACATATCAATTATCACCTCCTATCCTCTCAAACATAAGAAAACACAAAAAAAGCCGCCAAATTAGCGACTTCCAATGGAACGATGTTCGTGTCCTTCGACAACTCGGTTCAGCAAATTCCAAAATTGTTCAACCATGATGGATGGCGGATACGGCATCGAACGGATAATCCACCATTCCAATACACCCACTGATGCTGAAATTAAAAATTGTACTGTAATGTCCCTGTTCCTGTCCTGATCGAGATTGATTGAATCCAGATGTTCCATCAGACTTTTTCTGAACATGGTCTCCATTTGGTTTCGAAATACCATGCTTCCCTTGCTCTTCAGCATAATCGAGTAGAAAGAAGCATGCTGCTCCAAATATTCAAAAGTGTGAAGTAGTGCGGTTTTGGAAGGAAGATGAACCAGGTCATCTCCAGACATACAATGTCGAAGCAACTGGTTAATCTCAGCTGCTATGCATTGCTCGCGCAGATCGTACTTGTCATCGAAATGCAGATACACCGTTCCTCGATTGACATTCGCTTCTGCCGCAATTTGATTAATCGTTATGCTCTCGAATTCCTTTTCTGACATTAGCCTCATAAAAGCATCATTAATCGCTTGCCTTGATTTTTGAATACGCTTGGCCATAATCCAGCTCCCCTTTATCCCATCCAAAAAATGGTCACTTTGAAGTCCTGTGTTGAAAAATCAACAACTGAGCTTGTTTTAACCATTGAACCCCATTTATCGCCCTGATACATTCACTATATAAAACTCATGTTGATAGATCAACATGTGATCAATTCAAGAGGAGGCTTATCCATGAAAGTTATTAATTCGACAATTTTGAAACTCCCGAAAAACTATAGGACCTAAAATGTTTATGTATTTTATTTATTACAAAATAATCGATAATTTAATTTAAATTAATTCAGGAGGTTTACAACATGAAACTTACAGGAAACACGATTTTTATTACAGGCGGCGGCTCGGGAATTGGACGTGCGTTAGCAGAAGCTCTCCACCATCTTGGAAACAAAGTTATTATCTCTGGTCGACGTAAAGAGCGATTGGATGAGACAATCAAAGCGAATCCCGGTATGTCCGCAGTGGAATTGAATGTACAAGATCCTGCCAGCATAGAGGTGGTTGCCAAGCAGCTAATCGAAGAATTCCCGGATTTGAATGTCTTGATTAACAACGCCGGCATCATACAGCCCGATGACGCGGCGGGCGTGATCGATGAGGATGTTTTGATTTCGACGGTCGAGACAAACTTGTTAGGCCCAATTCGGTTGACTTCTGCATTAATCGTTCATTTGAAGTCCAAAGAAGAAGCTATTGTCATCAACACGACTTCGATCCTTGGTTTTGTACCGTTAGCCGCAACTGCTATATATTCCGCAACGAAGGCAGCGCTTCATACCTATACGCTGTCCCAAAGATACATGCTTAAAGACACTTCGGTAAAAGTGATAGAAATGGTGCCACCGTGGGTTCAAAGCAACAACGATGAACCGCGTGCGATGCCACTTTCGTCATTCATTGATGCGACGATAAAGGTACTTGGTACTGATACAGACGAAGTTCTGGTCGAAGAAGCGAAAATGTTTCGAAATAACCCTGGCCCGAACGAAGGTGTTTTTGTGACCCACCTTAACGATACGATAAAGTCTGAACCTCCAAAGATTCATTAATTTACCTATAATTCAGCGTTTTGCTCATAAGGTTATGTGTCGTGTCGCCAGATTTGTATTATCATCTGGAGTAACAATTAAGTGGGATGGAAAGAAATATGAGTTCCGGCGTGAAACTATTCGGTAATGGGAACAAGTTCTTGTCCATTCCGGCAATCGGTACAAGTTCTTGTCCTTAGCTTGGGACACGAACTTGTACCGATAAAACAAAAAAAGCCGCTATAATAGCGACTTTAATGGGTATATGTTCTTGTCCCTCGACATTTATGTTGTATTACACTATTGTAACACTATTTTTCCTATGATTATTTTCAAAATTATTAAGGAAATCTAGCAAAAGGGTATTTTTGCGTCATAGCTTCCAATCAAAATGGTAACTTTGTGTCAATGTCCTAATTGATTCTTCAATCTTGGTACATCATTATTCTCCATATGATATCTTGTTGCAAATGAATGTCTCAATGAATGTACAGTTAAAGCTGGTTTCCCAAAAGCTGAGGCATATCTCTCAATGGCTCTTGCTGTTAATCGTCGACTTTTTCCTTTTCTACCAATTGGTGCTGCTATAAATAAAAAAATTTCGTTTTTCTCTGCGTTGTATCTTTTTTCCCGTATATCAAGGTAATTTTCCAAATCCCACAATGCTTGCTAAAATATACATACTGTTCTTTGTTTCCCTTACGCAATACTCGAACATTACCTTTAACTACGTCTAAATCTTCAATGTTTATTCCAGCGACTTCTGACAATCGCAATCCTGATCCTAAAATCAAAGATACGATGGCTGTATCTCGTTCACGATTAAATTCATGAAAGTGTGTGATCCGTCTGTTATCTTTGTTAATAGCACCATAGTCATGGGCGACAAATTGACGAAACAACTCAAAATCATCCTGACAGAGTATTTTCCTTCAATCCGGTTCGCAATGGTTTCTTGTGTCTCTTTGACTGAATTAAACTCAATCTTAGCCATTGCATTACGTAATATATATGGCTTTAGGTCAGGGGTTTCGGCTTTGTTTTGCAGATAATCAAACAACGATTCAGAGCCGATAATTTACGGTTAATAGTATGCTTGGAGTTGTTCAACTGATATTCAAGAAAAGACAGAAAATTCTCGATCTCCCTGACCGTCAGCCTTTCCAACGTTTCTAAATTAATTCCTTTACGACTATCAGCAGCGTATTTTTCCGATACCAACCAATCAAAAAATATGATGTAGTCATGGCAATAATTCAAAAGAGTTGTGTGCGATAACTTTCGTTTACGACTGTCTATGTATTCTGTAATATACCAAGGGAGATCAGCTAATTTTTCATCTATTCGGTTCATATAATGCAATTTTGCATGTTTATCCACCATGGTTCATTCACCTTCCTTTAAGTATTATATTCAAATCAATAATTATTCGTTATCTTACGTAATTAAAACTAGGGGTTAATCCGCGTTCTTATTGTACTTTACTGAATCAATGATAGTAATTCGGCATTTTCTAATGGTTAGTGATGTATTTTAGAACCTCAAAGCATAGAGATTACCGAACATACGTATGTGTAGGTATCATTTTTTGACGCTAATCTCTTTGCTAGACAAACTGCTGCCATGGTCATCTTCGCTACCACTAACTTGTCGGGTATTTAAGGCCGACTAAAAGCATCTTGAAGACAAGGTGTGGGCTATTGACGCTTACACCCAACTGTATGTAGACAATGGCAAAACCTATAAGGACACAATATTACAGAATAATGCACATCCCCGGTTGGATTGCCGGACGTACAACATAAAGAGCTAGGAAACAGCTCCTCTGCTTCCTAGCTCTTCAATTAGGCGGTGAAAAAGTTTTGGCTCAGCATAATCATCAGGTGGTTTCAGACACTGTGTTTTGTGTAGAGCCAGCAAAAAATCCTATACCTCTAGATATTGCTGTCCCATATTTTTGGGCAAAGTTCTCATATCCTATTGTAAATTGCAAAAAGCCGTTCCCTTCAAAGCTGAAATATATCTCATCAAGTGAGCTAACCCTTCTTGCTATGCTGGCTTGGTTGGTGGACATGAACCTTGCTCCCGCTGCGCCGTTTATACCCCCAAAGAAACCGCCTACTCCTGCCGCTATACCAAGGCTTTTACCCCAATTTACATCGTTTCCCTGTGCCATATCCAACATATTTGCCACAGTTTGCCCCACTACAGTTCCTACCCCATCAGATACGGCGCCTATACCGCTGCCCAGGGCATAAAGCTGTTTCGAGGACATTTTTCCAACTCTGGATGCTGCTGCTGAAGTCAGCTTGCTGCTTATACCAGATCCGACCCCCCATGCTACTGCACCTGACACAGCGCCAACTCCTATTGACGCAAATATATCCGTCACAGACCAATCACCGCTAACACCTGCCTTAATCAGAGAGGTTCCCGCGTTTACACCAGCAGCAATAACCGAACCTGTCAGCATAGATGTAACAGTGGTAGACGCAACTGCACCTGCTGTAGCGGCATAAGCCCCTATACCTGTGCCTGCCAGCAGCCCTGCAAGGAAACCAATTCCAAGTCCCGCAAAGACATCTTTGGCTATCTCCCCTCCTGAATGTCCACTTACACCTGCATATATTCCGCCTCCGACAGCCCCTAATGCCGCCCCTGTAGCCGCACCTATGGCCATAATTGTAGCAAAAGCCAGTTGTCCGTCAGGATCAACCAGAGAAATGGGGTCATTTCCTGCATATATATATGGACTGAAATACTGCCCGGCAGAATCCATTGAATAGAAACGTCCAAATGAAGGGTCATACATCCTGGATCGGTAGTTGTAAAGCCCTGTTTGAGTGTCCAGCTCCTGTCCCGTATACAGGTAATCCGAAATACTGCCCTCCCCATATGGCGTACACATCATACCCCCAAAAGGACTATATGCATAGGCAGCCAGTACCTGTCCGGATAAGCCATCTGCGACAGCCCTTACCGAAGCTTGATGGTCATTAATAAATAAAAGCTCCCGTGCATCTTTGTACTGCTTAATAAGCCCTATCGGACCATATATATGACTGGTCACTGTTGTGCTGCCGTCCCCAAATTTGGTCAATTCAACCAATGGATAGTTGTTTAAGCCGTGGATGTAAAGTTTTTTACATGCAGCAGTGGTTTTCAATACCCTCTGATCTCTTCCGGCATATCCAAGAGAAACTGTATCCCCGTCGGCGTCAGTTATGCGGGTCACTTGACTGTTGAATTTGTTATATTGTAGCTGTTCAAATCTGCCCGGTACTCTTGCTATGGCTCCGTCAAGATTATATTCACAGCGCCCACTGTTACTGCCAATCATTTCAATCACTTTGTTGCTTCCGGCCTGGTATATATATTGAGTATTCTCTGTTACTCCATCATTTATTGCCAAAATGTTGTCATTGGCATCATAAGTTGTAGGAGTTACAGTTCCTATACTCCATTCATCGTCGGCTGTGTTTTGTGCTGTTCCCAGCCTCCCTAATCCATCATAGGCATAACGGTATTCATAGGATGGCGGAAATACTCCTTCGGTATCGAGCATCAAATACCGGCTTTCTACTGAGGCAATCCTTCCATTGTAGTATGCCGCACCCTTGTATCCATTTTCACTATAATAGATTCTTTCACTAAAATACCTGTCCTCCGTACCGGTTATCCACCCTGGAGAATTGTAGCTGTAATTCCTCTGGATTTTCAAATTCCCAGCTCCGTGTATGGTTTCAGAGCCGAGCATTTGATAGGCGGAATAAGCAAGTTCAGCATGGCAATTCGGTTGCTCTTCTGTTCCTATCGCACACAACCTGCCTATATTGTCATAGCTGTAGCAGATGTTGATATCCCCTGTGGGGTACCGTATGTTGACTGCATCTCCAAGGTTATCGTATTGGTATTTTGTCAAATACTTCTCATTGCCAAAGGACGGAGCGTATATGGTATAGTCGGTCACATAGCCGTGTATATCATAGATGAATTCTTCCACTGACATGATCTCACCATTACTTTCCTGTTCATATACAGTAACTTCGGTCATCCTACCTATTTGATCTGGATTTGGATTTCCATCGGGACAACCGGGATTGCTGTCATATACGTATTGCTTGAAATGCAGGTATTCTGTATCTGGGGGAAGCCATCCCGTTTCATCAGCATACTGCCAAAGTGTATCAAGGCTGCCATTATAATATGAAACTCCTATAGCGAGAACACGGCCTATAGTATCATACAGCCAGTATAAAATATATGGCCTGGCTGCTGCATAGCCCTCCGGGGTTTGCATAAATCGCAGCTTTCCAGAAGTGGTGTATACATAATTATACATACCGTTTCCAGGCTCAGAACCGGCATCCGGCATCCTTTTTTCTACCAGTTGACCCAGCAGGTTATACTTGTTTTGGATTTTCATGACAGCTTTGCTGCTCTCATCTTGTGATGAACGATACCAGTTAGGCGGCAAAATTGTTCTTGTAACTCCAGAAAACTCTGCTGTGTAGGAATAATGCTCTCCATAGGTGCTTATGGCATAATCGGCCTGCTGCGCGTTTTTAATCTCAGCAATTTGGGTTCCGCGCTTATCTGTTATAATCATTTGTACCCTGCCATTTTCATCCGTTGTTGTCTGGACAAGATACTGTCCAACCGGCAATTGGAGCGGTTCCTGCCCTGTATTTGCCTGATAGGTGATGGTCTTGAAATGATTGCTCGCCAGGTTGACTGCATAGGTGCTGCCCGGCTTTCCTACAGCAACTTCACGTCCCAAGGGTGATGCCTCATAGACTTTTCGTGAAAATGGATAGCCTTCATCGTCAGAGTAGCCATCACCACCTGGGCTGTAATAAAGGCCTACTTCTCCTCCCATAGTGCCATTATCCCAGTTCATGACAGCAAAGTCTTTGCGATAGGCTAATACGGGTATTGCCTCTTCTGGTGCCAGCTGTGCTTCTTTTGTCGTACATGCCTCCTGCCCTATATCATCATAAACGACTCCCGATACAAGAGATTTTCCATCGATTAGCTGTTGGGTTTGCCTTGTCTTGCCTGATCCGTCTGTATAGACTATACCTGTAATTGGCTCTTTTACAGCCATGATATTGCTCAGCGCAACAGGTTGGGACAGCAAAAAGCCAAACCTTCCGGATATTTGCTGCTGCGCGTTATACCCAAATATCTGGATACCGTCTCCATAAAACAATAAGGTATTTTGAGACACAATGACCAGCCAGTTCGTTATTTCCATTTCCGGCTGCAGCTTTGTCATAACAGATGAGCTTGATACAGAATAGTCGTACAGCTCCCACTGTCCTAAGGCAGCATTCCACAATATCTGCATACTATCGCCTATACGTACCCCTACATCCGTAATGATGGGGGCTTCTCTGGTGATGATAAATTCTTTTCCATCATAGTCTATGCCTAGGACGGGACGGTCGGATAATTGTATCTGCCATTTTCTGTCCATGATCACAGGATGTATTCTGATTTTAGCTGCCAGTGAAGCAAATTTCTCCATCAGCTTTGGCGGCATTCCACCGCTGTTCATTTGTGCTATACGATCTTTGTCCATCTGTAATCTTTCCTTTTGTGACAATCCTTCCATACTAAAACAGACACAATAGTTATTCTGATAGTCTGGCCTTATCATATCAAGGCTCATGCTTTCATGTCCGAGATAGCAAAGTGTACCTTCGTTTATTTCAAACTGCCCAGGGGCATCCGCTTCAAAGAACTGCTGCCAGTCAGGATAGCTGTAGAAATCAATGTACCTGCCTCCCAAACGTGCGCTAACTTCCAAGGTGCTATTGGGATACGATGGATCAAATGAATTGTTTCTTTGCCTTGAATAAGCTGAACTGGAAACCTTCGCCATATTATCGTCAGGCCCTTGTATGCCTATCGTCCTTTGATATTCATCAAATATATAGCGATTTGCTTCTCTGTTTGAACCCAACTGGGCAAGTGTAAGGCAGTAATCCGGATCATACACCATGCCGTTGTACGTGCACAGGAAAGGTGAAAACCTTATATCATCCAACAGGTAACTTTGGGTTGTTTTGTTGTTATCAAAGTAGATTTCAATCTCAAGTCTTCCCCCCTCCTCCGTTTGTGGAACAGTGATCTTGCTGCTTATATAGCTCCACTCCATACTTGTAGGTGGTATGACCGATATCTGTCTTGATATCTCCTGCTGATCTTTTTTCAGTATGACATGGCAGCCCGCTTCTCCTGTGTCGCCATCAAAGCCATCCGGTGTCTTTATCCAAAAGCTCACAAGGTAAGCATTGCTGCACCTGGCTATTTCCAGCTTGGTCTTGAGACCATCCAAAGCTGCTCCCGGCCTTATTTCCACACTGTTTTTGCCACAGTGGCCCTCACCTATCACCAATTGGGCATTGGCATCAAACTGCCAGTCATGCGTATTCTCATATCCTTCGAAGCTGCAGAACAGCACCTCATCAGCATTTGCATTTACAAAACCTGCAATGGCAAGCATTTGTTTCTCATCATACTTGGCAACCTGTCTGATGCCGTCAATATCAATCATTTCGCTAAGCAAACCTTTACGGGTCCGTTTTACCGTCTCAGCCACCTGCACCCATTGGGTAGGTATGCTTTCACTTTGGAATGGGAAATCGGGTGTGTCGGTATATGTACTCAGCATATACTGTTTCCATGATGCAGGAATCTGAAGGATTTCTTCGCCTGTATCCTGTTCCCATAATTTCCACATTTCCACTTTCACACCGGTTATAATTCCATTTATCATGCTTTTCTCCTGGATCACAGGAGTAAGATAGTTCAAACCTGTCGCAATTTCATATCCTTCAAAAAGGTATTTGTTTTCTGTGCGGATGATTTCCTCTTGCCCATTTATATTATAATTGCTTGTTTGCACAAGTGAATCCTGACCGTTTACAAGGTTTTGCTGGTATACCGCAGTGTTCTCTACCCCATCCGTTATAGCCGTTTCACCACGCATCCTGACATACCCGTTAACCAATTTATATAGATTCTGTCCATCCGACCTTGTTGTATATGCCCTCCACGAAGTGGTGACAGCTTCCACACACTTATCTTCATTGTTATATGACTTTTTCTTATATAGCATGCCATCTAACAAGCTGTAATAATTCTGCTCGTCATTTCCTTCCAAATTGGATGGATATGCATGGGTGTTCACATCAGGCATAATGCCATTGAAATAATTGTAGACCGTATATCCATATTTGCCGGTTCCGCTTCCGTATAGAGCTTTTACCTCATAGTATTTTGCAACCGTACATGAGGGGTCTGCCAAAGCACTCTGGAAATTATACTGGTAGCTTGTATAATCAGTGTTATATCCGTCATTGATCGCAATGGAAGTTATCGGGTAATCCTCGATACATCCTGCTATATGGCTACTGATATATTTATTAATCTGTATGCTGCCGGCTTCTTCAAACTTTTCACCTTTGGCATATAGCGCAAGCATTCCACCCTTTGAAGGTGCTTTGCCATTTAAATTTACTTCAAGACCTGTTTGTATGCTTTCGGCTATTTTCCCAACAATCTGGTAATACACGGCATCTTTCATACTGCCATTCCGATTGATATAGATATTCTCACTTCTGCTTACCTTTCCATCCGACAAGTAATAAGCCGTAGTGCTTATGGGATTACCCTCATCGTTACAGTTCAGGGCTATTATAATCTCAGGGGCAAAATTGATTACCGCCCGGGTATCCACTATATTGGGCATGATATAAATAGGATTCTGTATGGGATTATTACCGTCCGGCTTAACCCAGTTTGTGCCGCGGTAAAAAATTTCCTTATCGAAAGTAACATAATCTACACCAGCTGTGGGGTAGTACTGCAGCTTATATTTATATTTGTCATGCCACGGCATATCGCCAGGCTTATCAAATGAACCGGTGCCTGATGCAGGCTGGTACAAATGGTACTTAGCTACCGGATCGGTATAGTAGGCTTGATCCACTCTTGAAGACAAAATCAAATCCTCGGCATAGCTATACCAATTAAATACCGTATTGCTGTCCGAATAGCCCTGATCAATACTTTTCCCTTTCCACTCAGCCCCATTATAGCGGTACAGGAACGGGCCACTGGCAACAAGACTGTCCTCGATAATCCCGGTCGAAATCCAAGGCAGTATGGAGGTGTACAAGTAATATTTCTGTGCTTGCGTCTGCTGCCGGATCGTTGTAAATCCTTCGTCCCATTGGAATATCAAAAGATTATATTCACAACCGGTGTTATAATAATAGTTTATATATGCAAACGCTGCCATTGACTGCCCTGCTGCCCACTGGTAAAAAGGACTGCCGGATGAATTTCTGGCCAGTGTAATCTGGGTAGGAGAGTACTGTGGACCATAATGCCACAGGCCTTTACCATCCCGGTAGAACATTTGCATTCTGTTGTTTTGCGAATCATATCGTGGGCAGTCCATAACGATGTAATACCCGTTTCCTGCGGTCAAAGAAACATCACTGCGATTAGGATCGGGGCATACTCCCAAATCTTCCTCTATCCATTTTTTTTGCCACGTATCCCAACTAAGTCTTGTCATTTTGTTATCCGGGGCATTCTCTGACGCGTTATATACAATAACGAAGCTGTCTCCCGCAACAGACTGCGGAAGCCATTTATTGTAATTAAAATTCGCTTCATAAGGCAGATGCCACTGTCCTTGGCACCATTCGTTTTTGTGAAATACAAAGACCTTGTTCACTGGAAACGAAGTGCCATCCGTTTTGTACAGCAATGCAAAAAAATCATCTCCCGTTTGCACATTCAAGCTTTCAATATCTATGTTTTCTTGAATATCTCCACTGCCATTAACAGCCCATGACCATCCATACCATTTTCCTACCCAGGAATATACCGTCAAGCGCATGTTGCTGTCGTCCTCACTGTACCATATCACTACAGCATAATCGCTGCCATACCATATTCTTGGAGAACCTTTGCCCGGCCATGGGTTATCAATCTGAATGCTCCTGTCACACTGCTTCAAAAAATTTTTTTCGTATGTGTACGTAACACTTCCTCCATCGGGATATGTGATTTTCCTGACGCCCCCTCTATGCTGATTGGGGTCATTCGTCCAGGTATACTCAAATAGGATGCCCGGCAGTGAATTTCCATCAGGGTTTTTTCTCACCATATTTGTCAAATAGCGCTTATTGAAGTGAGGGTTACTGCTGTCATCCGATACATTTTTAATGCAGAAATCAAATTGCACCGAGAAAAGACGGTGCCCGTTTACGCCATGAACCTGGATGCTCTCAAGATACTTGGTCTCATAGCAATCCTGATAGGGATTGGGACTGTTATCCGGTACTTCCTTATGAGGATCAGCATACTCAGTGATTTCCTTGTCTCTATAAAAGTAAATGACCTTCCTCCCAAATACGTCAGTTATACTTTTCAAATAGCACGCCTTTGTATATCCCCTGCCACTTTCGCTTCCAACCTTTTGCTCTACAGTTTCGTACTCATACTGAATTGTATCACCCCAAAGGCTTGATGCAATATGCATATTCCATACTCTGGGATACTGCTCCTGGCCATCTGTAAGACTGCTGCTTCCTATCCAGTTGCCCCAGCGCACCCCCCATTGTATCTGGTTCTGTCCACAGGACTTATTGCCATTATTGTCTATGCACACCCCTCCGCCAAAGGAATAGGTTATTCCATTCTCTTTTATTACAACCCAGCGTTCAAAGTCGGGATAATAGGATATCTTCCAGAATTGATAGTCTACTGTTTCATATCCCAGTCCTCCATTGTATACCAGCAACCTCTCATCCTTCGGTAGGATTTTATACTGCATCTCATTCGCATAGTCGGTTACAAGCCAATTTTCATCTACCTGCCGATAACGTACCGTGGCATTAGTACCTATACGTATCCCGTTTTTATGAAATAGACCGGCTAGTTCATGTGATATTTTTCCCTCTGTCAGAAGTAACTTTGAAGTAGTAGGCAAATCAAACAAAGATATTTCTACTGCTGTCCTGACCAACGACAGGGCATTTCCGCCCGTTTCCAGTGTATAATTGATGTCAGGAATCTCATAGGCATTGCTGTTTCCCCTGTAAATCCTGTCATATGGCATTTCCCAGCCCAACCCCATTATTCCGGTAGGGGCTTGTTCATTTGTTTTGTTTATCTGTGATTGGACATTGCTTAGATAAATAGCGGTCACATTGACATCCAATCCATTTCTGCCGCTCAGGCTGACTATATTCTCACTGAAATTGACATCTCCTCGAAAAAGGTTCACACTGTTTTTTATATCGCCGACCGATTTGCTGTCAAATTGGAATGTTCGTATTTCAGGTATCTGTATTTGATTCATTGTGTTATTTTTTTCTCCCATGTCAAGCCTCCTACTTTAGCTTGGAAATAATACTATAGGGCTCCATATGCTAATTACATAAGAAGCCCTATAAATTATTCGCTGTGAACCTTATTTATTAATTACATCTCTGCGACACACGTTATATTAATAGTACCGGTTGCCTTGTTGCTGCTGCTATCATTTCCCTCAGATATTGCCTTTACTGTTACTTTATTTTCATTTATATTAGTAATTTCACATTTGACATTTGCCTTTTTTAAGTGGTTGTCGCTGTTAGGATATGAAAGTTGATACCCTTGTACAAATGCCGTTGCGCTTATCAATTTTTTTTCAAATATAAATGTATGGGAATTTCCGTTGCTTACAGTCTGACTTGCAAATTGTATCGCCATTATATTCCACTCCTTTACTTGTTATTTATAGCAGGTTAGGCCGCCCTTGTTTATTCAAGCTCAGCCATGCATAATATATCAACACTTCCAGAGGCACGCTTGTTGGAATCATCAAACATCTCACATGTAGCAGATACCGATACAGTATTTCCCGATACGGAAGTAATTGATGCTTTGACTTTCTGTTCTCTGACATGGTGGTCTCTATCAGAATATTCCATCGTATATCCTTGCACTAATGTACTGGCACTTGACACCTTTGATGGAAACATAAAGGTATGTGTGGTACCATTTGATACTGTTTTACTCAGACTCTTAAAGGTCATTTCACTCCACTCCTTTTCTGATTTTATACATAAACGAGGAACATGCTGGAGGTATCATACAACTGCTATACATGTAATATCAACACTTCCATAGGCATAGTTTTTGGAATCGTCATACATTACACAGTTTGCAGTTACTGTCACCTGTTGTCCAGATATACTTGCAATGTTTGCGTTGACATCGATTGCCCTAACATGGTTGTCACTATTAGGATATTTCACGGAATAACCCTGAATTCCCACGGTTACATTAGTAACCCTCTGGTTGAACGTGAAAGTGTGAGACTTCCCATGTTCGACATTTGCATTATTGAATACTAACGCCATAAAAACATCACTCCTTTTTTCATAATTTGCCACAAATTGGGCATATTCCAAAAACGACTGTTTTATGAAACATAATACCTCAAACGAATTTATCACACGTTAAGAGGCCATTTTTGTATCATAAAACATACAATAATCATATTGATTTTTTGTGATTTTATGACAGAACATCCTGACTTTGACACCTAAATTTTGTACGGAGGTACCTGATGAGAATCCAGGGTCGCTACGATACACTTCCTGCTGCTGACACAGATGAGGGTGAAGGTTATACCTTGTCTCTCGAGAACCTCAAAGCACCTATTGGAAGGACGGAGAATTCCTCATTGAGCGCTGAACCGATTTTCACCGTGCATGCAGAACCAATCCGACGGCGGTTGATGGAAAACCTCGTAAAAAACAGCCCGAAAACGGCTACTCAACTAGCAAATGAGTTTACGATTACTCGACAGGGGATTCTCAAACATCTTAAAGTGTTGGAGCAGGCTGGGTTGGTGTATGTAGACCAGAAAGGTCGGGATAAACGTTATTTACTCCGGACGGAGCCTTTGAACGAGCTCGAGCAATGGATCCAAGAAATCGGAGTGAAGTGGGACCAACGATTGCAGCGGCTTAAAATTATGCTGGAAGAGGAAAAAAATATTTCACGTTCTTAAGTTGTTGAAACGAACAGTTCAACTTTGTGACCACGTTTCGAAGCCTTGCAAGAACGACCAAATTGAATTATTTTAGTCATGTTCGTTAATGCTCCCGCTGTTCCTCGCCAAAGGTACGAGAGCATTTTTATTTTATTGACAACAATAGCCTAATCCCCCGTCACTGTAGAAAAGGGATTAGGCTATTGTCGGCAAAAGCTTTGCATTGGCTCCGCCAATCCAAATGGCGAATAGCTGGCATTTTTCCGCCAGATAATCAGGCGATGAACAGTAGAACATGAACCAGATGGCAGCAAAATCCTTATGTATCAAGGACTTCGCTGCCATCTGGTTGTCTAATAATTAAGCTATAAACAGTCTCAAATGATCTTATAATCTGCCTCGGGGAGTGAGGAAAATTGTGTTTAAGTACCTCTGCACAATCTTCTTCGATTTCTATCTCTTGTACGCTTGTATATCCATGAGACTCTTTGAAGACTGCTGCCCCTTTTCCCGCCCCTGAACATATTGTTAGCAGCCGAAGACGTTCGTCTGCCGGAGGTTCAAAAGTTTCGCTATCAAAGAGGCGATAGCGAAGTGGACGGACGACAACTGAGAATAATCTCCATGGCGATACACGCTGATTTCAATCTTCTCTTGAACGCATAAGATTGATGAATATTTAGCCCCACATTGGGTCGGCTCAAGCAAAGGTACATGAAAATTCGATATAATTGAAAATCATTTTCATTTACGTAAAACAATATGTGTTCTTGTCCTTAATCGGCAAACGATATATGTTCTTGTCACTCGACAACTCTGTCGGCGGTTGATGACAAGAACTCGTACTTTACCCGATTGTAAAAATCAATTAGCAAAGGCAGCTGATCTAAGTGATCGCTGCCATTGCTGTTGCATATTACTTTCGTGTCCCGTTAGCATTCCTGTAGAGCGTTAATTTTCCGCTTTGAAAAAAGTGAAGCCCCCTCGTAAGATGGAATTGTGCACAGGGTCAATTGCCCTTCACTATCTAGGAGGAGGATCTACTATGAAGTTTAAACAACATGATGCTCAAAATCAACGGATAGAACGTATCACCAGTAATCACCTTGTTGTCGGTATCGACATTGCCAAAGAGACCCAAGTTGCTCGAGCTGTAACTTACCGTGGTATCGAGCTTGGCAAGCCCTGTTCGTTTAAAAATGACGATGTGGGTTATCAAAAACTTTTAAGTTGGGTTAAATCGTTACAAAAACAACATAACAAGACCGGTGTTATTATCGGTATGGAGCCAACAGGTCATTACTGGTTTAACCTCGCCTGGTGGCTTTTAGAAGTTTTGAAGTAGTGACCGTTAATCCTTATCACGTTAAGAGCAACAAGGAGAATCGAGATAATTCTCCCACCAAAAGTGATCTGAAAGATGCACTGGTTATAGCCGATATGGTGAAGAATGGTTATTACTCACCCTTACGGTTGCCAACAGGAGATTATCAAGCACTACGTGTTTTAATGAGCGACCGTGAGTTTGTCATTAAACAGTTCATCTCGATCCAGAATCAGATTCATCGCTGGCTGGATATCTGGTTCCCAGAGTACCATCGAGTATTCAAAGATTGGAGCTGTAAAACCTCTCTAGTAACCCTTAGATTGTTCCCATTACCATCAGAACTAAAGATCCTTTCTCCGGAAGAAATCTATGCCGGGTGGAAACCTCATATGAAACGCAGGGCAAGTATATCGTTCGCTAAAGCACTAGTGGAACAAGCGCAGCAATCCATTGCTCAGAATGTCGCTCCAGAGCAAGTGAAACGTTCCCTTTTATTTCTACTAGATCAGTATGAACGATTGTCAACGCAACTGGCACAGCTTGAACAAGAAGCTATTTCCCTTATGAAAGATATTCCTCAAGCTCAAAGCTTATTGACCATTCCAGGCATCGGTAAAATCACAATAGCCGGCATTTTAGCAGAGACTGGGGATTTGAGCATGTATCGCCATGGCCAACAAGTGCTCCGACTCGCGGGGCTGCATCTAGGTGAAGATAGTTCCGGCAAGCATAAGGGTCAGGTTCGGATTACCAAACGAGGGCGCTCCTGTCTCCGAAAGTTCTTGTACTTAGCTGTATTGAACCTCGTTGTAAACAATGAGGAATTTCGATCGCTCCACCATCACTACACTCGAACGAATAAGATGAAAAAGGTTCATTCTATCATAAAACTATGTGGGAAGCTGGCACGAATTCTGGTAGGCATTGTTCGTCAAGAACAAACTTACATTCCTGAGAAAGTTGTTACTGCTACAACTGCAGCTTAAGTAGAATGCGCTTAATAATAACGCAAATTGGCTTGTTCGCAGGATTTCGGACAAAGAAAGCACCCGAGTACTGAATTCTCATTCCTTAAGGGCACAGACCCGTGAACGAAGCAGATCAGCCTCCATCCCTTGGATAGGTATAACGATGGAATGACAGGGTACAATGACCCGTTGAGTCATGGGAGGGAGAACCACCGAGGGCAGCATGGAGCAGTGTGCAGGATATGGAACGATATGGGAATTGATGACTATTCCTCTGTTCCCGCATGCCCTCATGTTTCTAAGGGACTCCCACCACTATCTGATTCTTTCGTTCACCACTTCTATGAGATGTGAAATCCTGCGAACAAGCGAGCATACGTAAGAAAATCTCATCATTCTGAGGGAGAAATGATAGGGCTTCCCATCTCAGCTACAATGGCTGCGGCCAGTTTTGTTCCGATTCCCGGGATGCTTTTCACGAGTTCAACTTCGGGCAGGTTTGCCGCCATTTCCTCCATCTGTTTTTCCAACTCGTCAAGCTGCCGCCTTATCGTTAGCAATAAAGTTACCATCCCAAGCAGGGCCTTGCTTTGAGACGAACTAGAACGGCTCTCTCTCCAAGGATCAAGTATTTGTTCCAGTTGCGTTGCTTTTTCATTCACCCACTGTTTGGAGCGTGATCTCCCTG
>NZ_JAGGRD010000067.1:0-21540 GCF_018613005.1 Paenibacillus sp. ISL-20 | reverse complement strand
GCCCCCTCCTACTCGATTAAGAATTTCGTACGGCTTCTTCGGGATCTCCGCTTTCGAAAGAAGCCATGAAGTTTATCGAGAATTCGAATATGGGTTGAGGTATGCTGCGATTCACATGCGATTTCGTCATGAATAATGAATCTTCCTTGACGATCAAGTTCGTCCCATTTTGCTTGCTGGTGTTCGTTCAGCTTTTCCAGTGTATATACATCGTTGATCATGTTAACCTCCCTATCAGACATTCAGATTTCGCTGTAACGCCAGTAGAATGTCTTGATACTCTCATTATGGAGGTCAACCGAATTTGTAAAAAGTGTAAACCTCGGAAGCCCTTTTTCCCCTTTTCATGAACTAAAGGATTACCGCAGAGAAGAGATTAGACTTTATTATTACGATGCGTGATGGTGGAATTCTCAATCTGGATCGTGGCATGCTCGATGTGGAATCGACTGTCCAGAAGATCAATCGCTTGTTGCAGGATCTCATAACTGTTCGCGTCATCTTGGGCGACGAGATGGCAGCTCAAGGAGTCGAAATTGGACGTAATCGTCCAAATATGAAGATCATGGATGCCGGTGACCCCAGGAATAGACAGGAGGGACTTCGTTACCTCTTCAGAGTTAATCGTTTCCGGTGCGCCCTCCATCAGAATATGAACGGTATTCTGTATGATTCTCCAGGCGCTCTTCAGAATCAAGATCGACACCAGGATGGATATGATCGGGTCTGCAATGTACCATCCGAAGGCAATCATCACGATCCCGGCGATGATTGCGCCGACAGAGCCGAGTGCATCACCGATAACATGGAGGTATGCGCTGCGGAGGTTCACATTGTTCTTCACATCCCCCGTCCGCATCAAGAACCAGGCGCTGAGAAGGTTGGCTAACAGCCCGATGGCCGCAATGAGCATCATGCTTCCGCTGGCGACGGTCGGCGGGTTATCAAAGCGCTGAATCGCTTCCCATACGATAAAACCGGCGATGACAAACAACGCGACACCATTTAATAGTGCTGCCAATATTTCAAAACGGTAAAAGCCGTAGGTTTTATTCGGCGATGCTGGCTTCGTAGCAAACCATAATGCGACCAGACTGAGCAGCAATGCGCTGGCATCACTTAACATATGTCCGGAATCGGATAACAGAGCTAAACTGTTGGTTAGCAAGCCCCCTACAAACTCTAGAATCATGATGCCAATTGTGATGATGAGGGCAATGGCAAGTCCTTTTTTGTTTCCTGAGCGGGCATGATCATGGTGGCTGTGGTCATGTCCATGATGGTGGTTATGATGATGCATAATCGAAAACTCCCTTCGGATCCATCTGTTGATTGTAATCAAAGATCATAAAACATTTTGTATTATATATAATATGAACATATGCTCATATACAATGTAATCCTTCCGTTTGTTTTTGTCAAGTTTTTCCGAATGTTTTCTGGAAGTGGAAATGATTTCTCACTTATTCATTTATCTAGTATGCTTGATAAGCGAGGAAATTAAATTTTTCGTGTGATGATTTGTTCTTATTATCGGTTGAAGAGAAGGAGTGATATGCGACATGGGAGAACAGCGTAAATCGATTAGTGAAGCTTATGGCGAAACAGCCTATCCATTGATTGGACATAGCCGCAGGAATCTCGAGGTGCTGCTTGAAGCATTTCGGGATGTGAATGGGTCGCAGATGGGGGATACATACGGCAAAGGGGCCATCATTGAGGAGTTTCAGGCGCGCATGGCAGACGTTCTGGGCAAGGAATCAGCTGTCTTTTTCCCAAGCGGAACCATGGCGCAGCAGATTGCTTTGCGGATCTGGTGTGATGATGCGGAGCTGAAACGAGTGGCCTATCATCCCCTCTGCCATCTGGAGATTCACGAAGAGAACGGGCTTAAGGAGCTGCATCATATCGAATCGATTCTTCTTGCCGATAAGGAGCGTTTGATTACGCTTGAAGACGTGCAGCGTCTGGATCGCGATATTGCATGTTTGCTGCTGGAATTGCCGCAGCGTGAAATCGGAGGGCAGCTGCCCGAATACGAAGAGTTGGAAGCGATATCGGCGTATTGCCGTTCGCAAGGCATTAAGCTGCATCTGGACGGGGCAAGATTGTTCGAGATCACCCCTTATTATCAAAAAACGGCGGCAGAAATCTGTGCACTGTTTGACAGTGTATATGTGTCTTTCTATAAAGGTATAGGTGGGATTGCCGGCGCCATTCTGGCTGGCGGCACCGATTTCGTGGCGAAGTCTAAAGTATGGAAAAGGCGTCATGGCGGTGATCTGGTCAGCCTATACCCGTATATCATCAGCTCGAATTATTATTACACGGAAAGAATAGGTAACATGGACCGGTATTACGAGGAAGCAAAAGAGCTCGCAGCGCTGTTTAATCAATGCGAGGGCGTGAATACGAAGCCTGTTGTACCCGTATCGAATATGTTTCATGTACACTTTGAATTGAACAAAGAACAGCTTGAACCGATTCTTATCGAGGTTTTCCGCACGACGGGCGTCGGATTGCTCAGTTATTTAAACGAAGCGGGGGAAACTCAATGTTATACGGAAGTTCACATTGGGGAACGGTACGGTAAAACACCGAGAGAAAGCATTCAAGAGGCTTTCCAATTGTTGAATGAGAAATTGCAGGAAGCTGTGAGCACATGACAAAAGGACCTGAATGAGGTCCTTTTTTAATTTGCCTATATTCATCCAATCGGTCCCATATAGACAAGCTCTGACGAATTGGCCGGATGCTGGGCAAGACCAATGATATCACCGGCTCTAGGAATTTGTAGTTTCGATACGAGGGTCTCCAGCGTTTTGGTATATTGGCTCCCATCGTTCTCGTTTACATCCAATTCCAGGATGACAACCGGGTCGAAATTGATCAGCTTTCCGGTATCCCGTACGGTTCGTACTTTAGCGGTGGCCGTTAATGCCAGGGCTCCAGTCGCTGCCATCTGCGCTTGCTTCGCCTGCTCCAAACTTTGATTGATGGCATTGCGATGCTCTTTCGGAACAAAACCTTGCATCATCATGCCGGTTAAACCTTTGTTCATCATTTTATCTGCTTTTTCCAGCGCGTCCTGCGGATTTTTCTTTTTTCCAAACCATCCCATAAGCTTAGCACCTCACTAGTAGAATTATTTATAATTCCATGTTACCCGTGGGGGTCTGAGGAGACAATGGTTTGGCAAGGATACAAAACTTCCGGCATTAGGTGTAAATCAACACGATACTTCTGCACAAACTTTTGCCGTATTCAAAGGTTTGTGCACTCTTTATCCCGTCGTACAGCGATTAAAATGAAGGGAAGGACAAAAGTTTTGCGGGTGGAACATGCTTTTGTAACCTTTTAAGCTCATGAATTATTTACTTCGAAGCAGATAGACCAGCTTTTTGTAGTAAGATGCCGACTCTTTGTATTTCCTTAATTCCTCCGATACCGCGGCCAATGCTTCATATAAGGATTCAAGTCGCAATGTAAGATGATTGGATTCGTAGTATGGTAGACAAGACAGGGCATGCCCCATAAATTCATCATGATAACCGTGTGCCAAGGCTAGCTGACATTGGTAGTAGGCAACCGACATCTCTTGATCCGTTGTAAGCTCTATCGCTTTCAGCTCTCGAATATACTGGGTTAAAAGCCCCCATTGCTTTTGTGCTAACACCAATTCACACCGGTAAATCAATAGGACCGGAAGGAATTGCTGCCGTACTTCCGCCACTTCCCGCGCGAGTAGTCCTTCAAAACGGTTGATTTCTTCTTCCGCTTTTTCATGATCTCCCTGCATCGTCAGCATGATGATCCGGTTGTTCAGGATGGTTGACACCATGTTCCCCTGGTTTACCGCATAGACCAAATGGGCTTCTGCCATAGAGAGGGTAACCAGCGCCTCTTGATACAGTCCCATGGAATAACAGTAGCCGCTGTACGCGATGTACAGATCGGATAAGCGGTGAAACAAGCGGTCTTCATAAACCCGTCTCATCGTTCCTTCAAACACCTGCTTGGCCTGGTCATATTGCTTCAAAAATATACAGGCCTCCATCTTGAAGTTTTGGGTGGTTAGCCATAAATCGGTGCCGTCCTGCACATATTCGCTTAACCGGTTCACTTGGCTTAAAGCCTCATGATAGCGGTTCTTGGATCGATAGAACTGGATTTTATAGAACAGCATCGCTTTTTTCGCGGGCAGCGGGAGTTCAGCGTCATCGGGACGACCGTATTTTTCCAGATAAAAATTGAGGTAATTCTGGTGCAGATATTCATGGGACACCGCATCGTTCACTTGTTGATAATAGACCGCCTTCATTAATGCCGTTGTGAGTTCTACCGTAAGACTGTCATGTCGATCCGGAAGATCGTGTATGCGATCCTCTGTAACATGAGAGACCGATTGGGATAATTCTTCAAAGATGCGTTCCGCGGTCTCAAGTGTATCCTTATCGGAATTAGCCGTGTTGATTAAATAGGAAGGGGCCACTTGCAAACGCTGTGCCAGATGCTCGGCAAGGTCCTCGGCCAGTGGATAACGATCGGCAAGGATGTTCGCTAAATGGGTGGTTGTCACTAATCCCTCTACCAGCTCTTTGCGAGCTATTCCTTTTTTCTTGCACAAGAAATCAATGCGCTCTTTTAACACGAAAGGAGACTCCTTCTATAACTGGATTTTGGGAAAAGTATACCATGCCGAGCGAGTCCAATCCGGACTGATGGTTAAAAGGGGAACAAGGACCTAGTCACTTGGGGGTGGTGTGTCGGTTAGTAAGGAAATGTGTCTTGGAGTGTCGAATGATGTATGATCATAGGTTGTGGACCCATATATTTTGTTTCATAAATTGTATAGTTGAAGGAAAGGGGATCATATGGGAGAGATTTTAATGACAATGGAATCGTTAAAGGGCATCCATACATATATCGAGGAGCAGATGAAGGCATGGAAGGTTCCGGGGTTGTCCGTTGCGGTGGTCAAGGATCAGGAGATCGTCATGATGGAGGGTTACGGGTATCGAAATATCGCCCAAAGCCTGCCTGTGACAAGTGAGACGCTGTTCGCGATCGGTTCCTCCACCAAAGCTTTTACTGCACTGGCAGCCGGAATTTTGGCGGATGAAAAAATCTTGGATTTGGATACACCTGTGAAGGAGTATCTTCCTGATTTCATGTTTGATGCTTTTGCAACGGAGCGGATTACGCTGAGGGATATGTTATGCCATCGTTCAGGCTTACCGCGGCATGAGCTCATGTGGTATAACGCATCACTGACTAGAGAAGAAATCATAGAACGACTACAGTACTTGGAACCAAATGTAGATTTCAGGACGAAATGGCAGTATCAAAATATCATGTATATGGTAGCGGGATATGTTATCGGGCATGTGAGTCGATCATCTTGGGAAGACGTTGTTCAGAAGCGGATATTCGAGCCGCTGAACATGGCATCCAGTCAATTCTCTGTAGACAAGACGCAACTCCAACATGATTATGCGATTCCCTGTATGCAAATTGAAGATCAGGCTCATGTCATTCCGTTTCGAAATATAGATATCATTGGCCCGGCGGGATCGATCAATTCCAATATCAAAGATATGGCGAATTGGGTAAGGTTTCAAATGAATCATGGAATGCACAACGGGCAGCGTCTCATTTCTAGCGAAGTGCTGGATACGCTGCACACGCCCCATATGGTTTGCGAGATGACCGAGGTCAATGAAAATAATACAAATATGGGCAGCTACGGTCTCGGTTGGCTGATCGAACCTTATCGAGGCTTACGGATGGTGAGTCACGGAGGCAATATTGACGGCTTCACCGCACATGTTGCCTTTATTCCTGCGGAGAAGATTGGCGTCGTGGTGTTGTCGAATCTCAATGGTACTCCGCTTCCTGTATTTATATCCAATTACATTTTCGATTCTTTGCTCGGTGGCGAGGTCAAGGACTGGAGTGGGCAAGCGTTGGGACAAAAGAAGGAAGCAACCGTTGCGAACGAGCCGGCAACAAACAGTAAGGCAACTTCAGGTGCGAAAGAACCCATTGTTCCATTGTCCACATCCTTGTTGGATTTAACGGGGACGTATGTTCATGCAGCGTATGGAGAAATGATGGTTGAACTTACAGATGGAGAGCTTCGGGCAGGATTCAATTCAATGAAGTTCCCCCTCACACATCAAAATGCGAATCAGTTTGAACTCCATGTTACGGAGTTTGATATTAAAACCAAAGCGACTTTTCTTACGGACTCGAACGGGAATGTGGATCGCCTATCCGTTATTTTGTTATTCGAGCCTGGTGCAAAGGAAATTGAAATTGTTAGAATAGAGAGTAGAAGCGAGTGAACTTTGAATTATCCAAATTTGGCGAGGTGAAAATCACATGATGGCTCACATTAGAAGCACAACCGTTCAAGTCGTTAAATCAGGCTCTGGGCAAAGCAGCACGGAAATATCGAGCAGAGAATTTGTTCGGAGCCTTCTTCAACATTAATTAGAGCTGCAATATTTCATGTGTCGGCTTTGCTCACTATTTACAAGATTCTATGTAGATAGGAGCAGGGAGAATGAAATACGAGAAAGCACTAGATATTTTGCCTGAACACATAGTCAAAACCATTCAACAATATATTGATGGAAGTTATATTTATATTCCGAGAAAGTCGGAGAATCGGAAGTCCTGGGGAGAGCAAACCGGGGTAAAGAAGGATCTGGATATTCGGAATCAGAACATTTTCAAATGTTATATGCATGGCGACTCCATCCGTACATTGTCAGAACGATATTATTTAACGGAGCAATCGATCCGTAGAATTATTCGGGCAGAACGAATGAAAGAATAGGCGAGATCATAGATCATTTTAGTAAGACTGTTATATAGCATTAGTTATCAGAAGGAAAAAGCGGCTAGGACACTTGTCCTGGCCGCTTTTAAATTAAGAAAAGTTACTTATCGGAAATTTGGAACGAACTTTTGATATTTTGTACGTCTAAAAACATGCCTTGATACTCGTTCTTGGCGTTATCATTCGATGGATCGTATTGGACATCAGTAGGTGTGTGGAATACATACACCTGATTGCCTCGTTCCCCAACCTGTACTGCTGGTATTTGCCCCTTGATTTCTTCCTCCTGCTCAGCCCAGTCACTCTTGGACCAGACGGAGATGGTGAACAGTGTGCCCTGAGTCATTGTATTGACGAAATTCAGATGATGGCTGTTCCCGACGGATTGATCACGGACTTCATAGCGCGTGTCCCAGCTCTTGGGAATCTCGAGTCGAAAGTGATAGGTGCTGTTTGTATACTTGTGGAATAAATCAGCGTGAGAGTAAATCTCCAAGCTTGGTGATACGTTATGCAGCTCATTGTATTTCATGGAGAACCGCTCGATTAGGGCCACGGCCTCAGCACGTGTGATTTCTTGATTTGCTTGATAGCTCTCAATGTTATTTCCTGATATTCCTTGTGCAAGGCCCAAGTCAAGCATGTATTGGATGGAATCCTTTAGATCGTAATTTTTGCCGGTGGCGTTCGCCAACAACTGAGCTGCCAATCCGCGCGTAAGCTTCTTCTTCGGTGACGTAGCCTTCCAGCCTAAGTTCCGGGCATACGTGATATAGGGTTCTTCCCATGGTGTCGTTGAGGAGTCGTCAGGGATAACCTTCGGGTTGGCAGCTCGAATGAGCATCGTCAAAAATTCGCTTTGTGTCACGGTCCGTTTCGGCTTGAATGTTCCATCCGGATACCCCTCAACCACGTCTTGCTCCACGGCCCATTGAATGTGAGAGTAACCCCAATGATTTGATAGTACATCTTTGAACGGAGTCTCATCGGCAATCGAAACCCCACTATTCGTCCCTATGTAACAGATCGTAAGCAGAGTTACAGCCAGCGCTTTCCCTAAACTTTTCATATCTGGATTCTCTCCTCATCGCGACAGATTTCTTACGTGGAATATAATGTCATCTTTGGGCTTGTCATGCAAGAGTGATTCCAACGAAATTGCAAAATTGTTCTATAATGATTTACCAAGTTAAGGAAAAGCATTAAAATAGAGGTTAATGACATTCGCAAGTAGAAGGAGTTTATACATGAATCCATCATATACCCAGCGCATACAAGACGTTTATCCACATTTACATATTCAAGACGTTGAGATTGACAGCATCGGTCAGAACAACGATGTGTTGATTGTGAATCAAACGCTTGTCTTCAGATTTCCTAAGTACGCAGCAAGTCTCAAAGCCATGATCAGAGAAACACAGTTATTGAATGGGATCAAGACCAAGGTAACGCTGCCTATACCGAATCCGATGTATGTTTCATTTGACGATATGCAGGTGGGCAAAATGTTCATGGGCTATCCCTTAATCGAAGGTCAACCGTTATGGACAGAAGATCTGCTTCCACACCGGAATTCGAACATCGAGGATAGGGTAGCGGAACAGTTGGTCGAATTTCTCGTTCAACTTCATGCTGTGGAGATCAATGAATGGATTGCTGACGATACGAATATCGTAAATGTCCACGAAGAGATGTCCGGATTGTTCACTCAAATTCAAGACCAATTGTTTCGTTATATCAGGCCTGATGCACAAGAGGAAATCTCAAGCAACTTCACCAGGTTTCTGAATAACCCTGCGAATCATGACATTCGTCCAACCTGCATTCATGGTGATTTTGGCACGTCCAACATCCTCTGGAGTCCGGAGAAAGGCCGAATTACGGGTATTATAGATTTTGGAGGCTCAGGGATTGGAGATCCGGCTTATGATCTAGCGGGAATTCTGTCGGGGTACGGTCAAGAGTTCTTCGAAAAGTGCATCGCCATGTATCCGAATGGAGACCAAATCGCGGAGCGTGTACATTTTTATAGAAGCACATTTGCCTTGCAAGAGGCGCTGCATGGAGTTATTCATCAAGACGCTGAGGCGTTTGAAGCAGGCATGCGAGATTTTAGATGAGATAATATTAGAGCTGAAATCCTACCATTAAAATACATAACAGCGAGGTAAACCAATGAACGTTACATTAAAGGTGTTAGATAACACGGAGCTGAAAAGCATCTGGAAAGAAGCGTTTCAACAGCAAAATATAAAGCGCCCGGATGAGTATTATGATTATTGCGAATATGAGAACCAAATCGGCAAGCGTATCACCTTGTTGGCTTTTGTTCATGAGGAGCTGACTGGTGTTTCCCACTTGAAATACGAATCGAGTTATCCATATTTTCGAGATCAGAATATTCCGGAAATCAATGATCTGAATGTGTTCCCAGCGTACCAGAGAAACGGCATAGCTAACAGCATCCTAGAAGAATTGGAGAACATCGTCCGCCAAAAAATGCCGCGTATCGGTATCGGCGTGGGATTGTACAGAGACTATGGTGCGGCACAAAGAATCTATGTCCGTCGCGGTTATATTCCTGATGGCAACGGGATTATGTACAGCAATGAACCTGTGGTGCCCGGTGACAAGGTATGTGCGGATGACGATTTGAATCTGTATCTGATTAAAGAGCTGGTTAAATAAAACATTAAAGCACCATGCCAACAATTTGCTTCAGTTATATAAGTTTCAGGAGAGTGAACATGAGCTTCTTCATTCGATTAAATATATCGAGTTTTTTGTATGCATGGTTCCCTTTTGCCGGGATTGAACTCATGGCCAACGTTTACCGACTCAGTCGAGTGACAGGGTGGGGACTGGATCACGTGAATGTTATGATCTTGGTTTTCTTCTTTGTTGGCCTGCTTCTATCGGGTTTCGGATTTCCCAAGCTGATAAGGCATTGGTTGGGTGGCCGTAAAGCGTCTTTCTTTTCGCTTGTTTTGTGGATCCCCTATTTCATTATCTTGACTTATACTGTGGCTGCATGGTTTCCTATTATGAATCCGGCAGACAAACCGAATCCTGTAACAGGACTCATTGCCATTGCAGTTTTGGGGTTGTACCCATTCTACCTGGCGATCGTTCATCTGTTTGGAACTGGTGTATCAGGTTCAGAAAGGAGCGGGCTATGATCATCGGCGTTCTTATCGTGGTGCTTATTATTGAACTCATTGTGATTGAGGTCAGACTCAAAAAGAAGTTGGATAATGACGAGAGAATCATTGAGAGACTCGATCTCATGATCAAAGATATACGTGAATTAAAGAATAAACCGTAGAGTTACGATCTAGAGGAGTATGAAAAGATGGGCAATGTGGATAACCGCAATCGACTGAGCCCAACTAATTATGGCTAAAGTGAACGGGAATTTTAAGCGTGGTAATGAGAAGGATCATAAATAAGCTCGAACAGGAGATCGAACGATGAATAAAGGGTTTTCCCACTGCTTGCAAATTTTCCCGACGTCTAACTTCGAGAAAACCAGCGAGTTTTATGAGCGAATCGGGTTCCGTGCTGTGAACTATTTTGATGCAACAGAACCGCATATGTGCCTCTACAAGGACGCTGTTGAGATTGTATTAACGAAGACTGATATTGAGGTTGTTCCGAATCGAATTCGTTACGGATATGGGTATGATGCTTATTTTATTACTTATGGACAACGGGAAATCCAGCAAAAGCTTATCGATTTGGACGTGAAGATTGTCAGAGCCTTATCGACGACGGATTATAACAATCATGAGTTTGTATTTGAGGATGTGGACGGGCGCTGGATCGCGGTTGGTAATAAGCTATAGAGCCGTAAGCGTGAAAAAAAAGGGGGGGGGGATATGACATGGTTGAGATTCTGGTCGTCAGGCATGGGCAATCGGAAGCGGATATTTTGAATCGGTGTGAAGGACGGGCTGACTATGCACTAACGGATCTTGGCCAGCAGCAGGCGCGGCTCCTAGCGGAGTGGATTCATCGTGAATACACCGTGGATGCCATTTTCTCCAGCACGTTAAACCGGGCCAAGCAGACCGCGGCAGCAATAGCTGAAACGACAAAAGTCCCCGTTACCTATGACGATGATTTAATGGAGCAAAATAATGGAGTCATAGCCGGTATGTTAAGAGAAGAGGCTTTACTTAAATATCCCTTGCCTGTTGGAGGAAGAAAGCGGCATGATTCGATAGAAGGTGGAGAATCTGAAGTGCAGTTCAGAGCAAGAGCCGAACAATTCATATCCAAGCTGTTTACTACAATCCATAGCGAGCCTGACTTGAAAAGAGTATGCATTGTCTCCCATGGCGGGATGATCTCGATGTTATTCCGAAGCTTCTTGAATCTTCCTTATCATACGGACATTCATATCCCGACTGGCGACACAGGTGTTCATCTATGGAGATATGATCGGAGCGGGAAAAAGATGATTGCGGCTACGAATTTGCAGGAGCATCTATCGTGAAATAATATATATTTAACTCCCGCTATGGCCATCGTGCTGTTGCGGGAGTTTTCATAGGTTTTACAATGTTCTATATCATCGTAAATATTATTAACAGATCAGAGAAACTTTTTTACCAAAATTTGCGTCTAATAGTATGACCTCAATAAATATCAAAAAAGGATTAGAAGGAGTTATGGAATGAAACTGAAGAAACGATCATTGCTAACCGTATTGGCTGTTGCCCAATTAGCTGCAGCTTATCCGGCGAGCGCGGATGCAAATACCGCAGACAAGCCACAACAGTCAGTCACCCAAGAAGTGTACGAGCAAAACGCTGCGGCAACCAAAGCATTAAAATCCGGGGGTACAAACGCTGCTCAAGAAACAACCGATACTACAGAGACAACCACTCAGACAGAGACAGTGACTGAAGGGTCTCAAGTGCCGAATGAAGAAGGAACAACTGAAGTACCGGTTGAGGAAACTGGCGAAGTGAAGGATCCGGCAACAACTACGGAAGAGCCGAGCAACCAGAATAACCAACAAACCGTAACAGGTAAAGAACTAATTCTATATTTTAATAGTACAAAAATGGTACAAGACGGCGTTACCTACAATGCACCACAGCCGATGCAAGTCAAAAAGGGAGTATCCTATGTTCCCATTCGTGCCCTTGTGGACCGTGTAGGCTTCAAGGTCACTTACGATAAGAAGACCAAAGAAACCGTCATTACCAAAGGAACCACTGAACTTCGCTTCAAAACAGACAGCAGCAAGTATACCGTAAATGGCGTAACGAAAGAGATGAAGGGAACCTCCTACCAGACAAATAGCACATTCATGGTTCCGCTGACAGCTATAACCCAAGCACTGGATATTAAATATAAAGCGGATAATGTAGGCAAACGTGTCATCATGAATCTGGAAACGAAGCCCGTAGCCAAGTTTACGGTGGGACCTAAAGAGATTTTTGCAGGAGAAACAACAGTGACCTATACACCGCAGCTGGAGAATGTACAAGGTGAGATCATCGACGAACGCTGGGAAGGCAAACAGGATATTTTCGATGCACCAGGCGAATACATAGTCACTTACTCGGTTCAGGATTCTACAGGAGCGTGGAGCGAGCCTTATAGCCAAAAGATTACGGTCATTCAGCCGAATCTTCCACCCGTTGCCATGTTCGAGACCGATAAGTCTGAGTATAAAATGGGTGAGTTGATTACCTATACGAACCTAAGTACTGATGACCAGGACAAGTCTGAGGATCTGACGTACAAGTGGGAGAATAAACAGTATGCTTTCTTCACACCGGGCGTTTATACGATCAAGTTAACGGCCACCGATAAGAAGGGACTTAGTTCCACCTACGAGACGACGATTAACGTGACGAACGAAACGTTATATAAAGAAGAGGATTTCAATATGCTCTTTATCCCGGAAGGGGAGAAATTCACGTTCCTTGGTAATGTGACTTCGCGTGCGAAGATCAATTATGATTTTTACGACGAGCCAAGTACCTTGATTCGTAGTAACAGTCCCGAAACCGTCAACACCGAGGGCATTGTGTACCGAGAGACGGCGGTTGGCGATATGCGCTTTATGATTCACCATGTGAACAATTTGAATAAAAATGTGAAAATGTACGTTATTGCAACAAACAAGAACAGCACTCCGGTAACGCTCAGACAAGATTACTTGGGATTTGCAGGTCCGTCGCCGATCGCAACGGCAGCAGGCAAGAAGTCTGTGTTGAACTACTTCCAATCCATGCAGGACAATTCGAAGCGAACTTCAGTAACGCTTGCACCAGGTGAACAGAAGCTGGTCATGACGGAACTGAGCGATGTAAGAATGAAGCAAGGACATGTCATTTCCCTATACTCGGATATGTACAGCGACCTGCCGATTCAGTTCGATGTCGTGATGATTGATGAGAAATCCGATCCATTGAAGGTTCTGAGCACGTTGCCGATCCTGAATCGCGATGGTGTTCACAACCGTGGAACCTATCCGGATTCGACGCGGGTCATCCGTTATTCCGAACTGGTGGGTGCAGATTCCGAACGTCTCGTACTTGGAGACAATCAGGATGACCCTAACCTGGAAGGTATGGACCCTATGGTTGGAGACATTACGCACAACACGGGCAACTTTGGTGTCCTGTATAAAATTACATTGGATCGCGTAGCACCGGATACCCTGATCTCGTTTAACCCACGGGGCGGTAAGTACTCGGGATATGCCATGATAAATGGAACGATTGTACCGATCTATTCCCTTGGACAGGTAGCTCCTGGCGAGCAAGCGGTCCTCTACCGTACAGGTGATTACGAACAAAAGGTTGAAATCATGCTGACAGCTGCGCCGGGAAGCAATTTGCCAGTAAACCTGCTGTTTACCCAAATGCCTTAAGTTCTTTATTAAGATTTGAGGACATAGAGGCTTCACGACTTAAGGAACTGCTTGAGGAGTGAAGCCTCTAGCTGTATCATTTATAATAGTGATGCTTCGGCAGAATCAGATCCATTCGAAGATGTAACAGAAATCTGCTAATACGGAAACTTTGGAGTGATGGCGTGTGATTAGATCAGTGGATGTACCCTCCTGAAATAGAACGATTTTATTTTAGGAGGGCATAAACGATGGAGTTTCATATTATAGATGTTGAACAGTGGACGAGAAAGCCTTACTACGAGCATTATCGATCGAATAAATGTACCTTTAGCATTACCGTGGATATCGACATTACTCGGTTGCTGTATTCGTTAAAAGCTAATGGATTCAAGCTTTACCCTGCTTTTATTTATATGGTTACCAGGGTTGTCAATAACCGGGTCGAATTCAAAACGTCCTATAGTCCCGAAGGGGAATTGGGTTACTGGGATCGGATGACGCCAAGCTATACTTTTTTCCATAATGATGACCATACCTTCTCCTGTTTATGGACAGCATGTTCGAATGATTTCTATCGATTTCACGATCATTATGAGCAGGACATGGAGCGTTATCGGGATGCAAAAGGGATTTTCGTTAAAGAAAATCCACCGCCAAACACGTTTCCCATATCCATGATACCTTGGGCAAGCTTTAACGGATTTAATCTAAACATTGTCAATGAAGCCGACTATCTTCTTCCTATCATAACCGGAGGAAAATATATCGAGCAGGGTGGCCGTACTCTGCTCCCAGTCTCATTGCAGGTACATCATGCTGTGTGTGATGGTTACCATGCCAGCATGTTCTTTCAAGATTTGCAGAGTTTGGCGGATTCATGTGAATATTGGTTAACATAATTCATTCCCTATGAATGCTCAACTCGACCGTATATTAACGGGTAATGTTCCATTCATGGCAATCATGAAAAATAAGAGACGACTGCTGCGCAGTCGTCTTTTCTATTCACACCAATGATCTCGACTCTATAAAATATCCTCATATTATCTTCACAAGTTATGGTTAATTACATACAACCTTGAAAAAAGGTAATCCTATGAGCGCTAAGACCGAAAGGAGAATGGATGATGTCACATGAACAAGTTCAACAATGTATCGAGGAATGCTTGCGCTGTATGATAGCCTGTAACCATTGTTACACCGCATGTTTGGACGAACATGATGTGGCGATGATGAAAGAATGCATTCGCTTGGACCGGCAGTGTGCGGATATTTGCGGATTTGCTGCTCAAGCGATGTCCACGAACAGTATGTATGCCACAGAAATATGCAGGATCTGCGCCGATGTCTGTGAAGCATGCGGCAACGAGTGTAAGAAGCATGACATGAAGCACTGCCAGGAATGTGCTGAAGCATGCTTCCGATGTGCGAAAGTATGCCGGGAGATGGTTGCCTAAGTAAGGCATCCATCGAACAGTAGGACGACGCGGGAAGGAACCGCTATATGCGGGAATTGGCCCGTTATGGGTACATGCTGACAGAAGGGGCTCCGGTATATACTGGAATTCGCCCATTAGGAGATCATGAGGACAGAGGATCCGCTATTTCGCCGAAATCAGCCCATTATGGGGTACATGTAGACAGAAGGGGCTCCGGTATATACTGGAATTTGCCAGTTATGGAGAACACGGGGATAGAGGATCCGCTATTTCGCCGAAATCGGTCCATTATGGAGTTCATGCGGACACAGGATCCGCTATTGCACCATAATCACGGGTTAATCCCCCAATTATCTCGCAATAGCGGATCTCTTGTCCGCATATTACTGCGAAATGGGTGATAACAAGGAAATAGCGGAACCAGTGTCCTCAAATATCGCAAATCCATGGAATTTAACAATGCTGGGTCGACCATAGAAAAGAATGAGAAGGATTGAAAAAAGGGCGTTCTATGAAGCCTTTGCCGATGCCAGCGGCGTTAAACCCATATGCTCTTGATCCAGCTGATGGCAGCGGGAGGTAACGGCAAATGCTCCGATTGCGAACACAACGGCAGCCCAAGGCAGATATTCGAGACCAACGTTATCCACGACAAGGCTGCCCAGTAGAGAACCAACGGCGATGCCCAGATTGGATGCGACCGGCATAAGTGTAGAAGCGAAGTCCTTGGAGCCGGCTGAAGATTCATCCGTCAGGTCAATCAGGTATAACTGAACGGCGGTACTGAGCGCAAAGGAGAAGCAGGCGACCAGCATTAACGACACTAAGGCCATCCACGGGAGTGATAGGGTAAGGGCAAGCGCCATCATAATCATCGCTTGGATGGTGAAAATCACTTTCAATTTTACCCTTGAATTGCCTTGCGCTACCTTGGCCCCCAGCCAATTACTAAGAATCGTGAAAGCGCCGTAGGCCAGCAGGACGGTGCTGATCCATTGCTGCGGAATCCCCATTACATTCTCTAAGAGCGGCGTTATGTACGTGTATACGATAAATACGGACCCTACGCCAAGGACCGGAATGAAGAAGGCAAGTCGTATTCTCTTGTTCTTGAACAAGGCAAATTGCTGTTTCATGGAGCTTACGCTAATGGTATTGCTCTTGGGCATGACGGCCATTATCAAAACTAGCGGGATAATTCCGACCAATGATGTAACAATGAAAGCCGTATGCCATCCAGCCATCTGGCCGATTTGCGTTCCGACAGGAACGCCAAGGACATTTGCAATCGAGAAACCTCCGATGATCCAGGCAACCGCACCAGCCCTGCGGGAAGCGCTCATATGCTGGCTTGTTGCGGCGATGGCCAGTGATAAGGTCAATCCGCACAGAATCGCGGTGATGATGCGAATGAATAACATGACGGGGTACGAGGTGGCAAAGATGGTCAAATAATTAAACACTAACACCGCAATATACGCTGTCAGAATGGTTAAATGCCGAGGAATACGTCCGAGCAGCGTGACCGCAAACGGCGTTCCGATGGCGTAAGCAATAGCGAAGCTGGATACGAGGACACCGGCTGCAGCAAGCGAAATGCTGAGACTTACACTGATGTCTTTTAATAATCCAACAATGACGTATTCGGTAGTACCAAGTACAAAGGCTGCAAAAGTAAAGGCGATAATAAAGATGGTCTCTCGTGTTCTGGTGATGGTTGTCTCTTCTCCTGAATTCTCTTTTTGTATGCTTCGATCTTACGTTATGAATGGCTTTTCAAGTCAAGCCTGAGATGAGGATTTTAAGGCGATGCACCTCCAGCTTCATGCTATAATGTAGGGAAAAAGTGGAGTGGGTGGATATCTTGCCGAATCAAACTTCAAAACGCACATGGCGTGCAGACAAACTATCGCAGATTGGTTCTTCCATATTCGCCGAGGTCAGCGAGTGGAAACAAGAGGCTCTTCAAGCGGGAAGAGATATTATCGACTTGAGCATCGGCAGCCCTGACCGTGGTCCTTCTGCGGATATCCGTAAGGTCCTTAGCCAAGAAGCACTGAAAGAAGATAACTATACATATCCAGGCACTAGAGGAATCGCGGAGTTTCGAGAGCAGTCAGCGGCTTGGATGGAATACCGCTTTAGTGTAAATGTCAATCCTGATACCGAAATACTGGCCTTGATGGGATCTCAGGATGGATTATCGCATTTGGCTCAGGCCATATGCAATCCGGGCGATGTGGCCATTGTACCGAATCCGGGTTACCCGATCTATGCCGGAGCGCTTGCGATTGCAGGCGTTAGGCCTTGGTATCTTCCGCTGAAGGAAGAGTTTGGATTTGTGCCGGATCTGGACAGCATTCCGGAGGAGATTTGGGCGAAAGCGACATTCATTCTGTTGAATTTTCCGGGGAATCCGATTGCTGTCCGGGCTGATTATGCTTTTTTCGAAAAATTGGTCGGGTTGGCAAAACAATGGGACGTACTTATCGTTCATGATCTTGCATATTCCGAAATGGGTTTTGACGGCTATCGCCCCATGAGTATTCTGCAGGTTCCCGGCGCCATCGACATCGCGGTAGAATTTCACTCCTTCTCCAAGAGTTTTAACATGGCAGGCTGTCGCATCGGCTTTCTTGCCGGTCATGAGGAAGCAGTGAGCGCCCTGCGGGAGTACAAAAGCAACATCGATTTCGGCGTATTCAAGCCTGTACAGATTGCGGCTGTCCATGCATTGCGTCAAGCCATGGCATCTGCCCGTGAGGAACGGGGTGTCGCTTCACTATATGAATATCGGCGTGATGTTCTCGTGGCATCACTTGCCGAAGCGGGATGGGTTGTTCCTAAGCCGCAGGCCACGATGTTCCTATGGGCCCGGCTCCCTGAAGCTTTCCGTGATGTACAATGGAGCTCGCGCCGCTTCGCCCGCGAATTACTGCTTGAAACCGGCGTTGCGGTTATTCCTGGAGATGCTTTCGGTTCCGAAGGAGAGGGCTATGTGCGAATCGCGTTGGTCCAGGAAGAGCCAGCTTTGCACGAAGCGGCACATCGTATAGGGAAGTTTATTCTGGGGCTTAAGTCGTAATGAAATGGCTTGGAGTTTCCTTTGTCATGTTCCTGGGGCTGGCGCTGTTCCCACAGAGTGCGGGCGAACACATTCAACATCCTGTATCGTACATAGAGGAAGTTGAGGGCGATACAAGCCATGCTCCATATAAGATACAATTCATAGACTTAGATAAGTACCAAAGTATCGGTGCATACGAGAATACGTTTACCACTGTACCAGATAATGGAAATAAATTAACCGTTAAGGTTCGTAATAGGAAAAGCTCGGGCACAGTGATTCTGAATGTCTACCGAGGAACGGAGGAATTCGGATATATGGATGTCAAAGCCGGCAGGGAGGGCATCCGAACATTTGCCATGAATGATCGGAGCGGAGTAACGGGGGATTGGAAGGTTTACGCTACGACACGTGACGGTCATGTGATGAACCTCCAGGTCCAAGCAGGGCAGCATTAATCAATGCTGTAATTCAATTATTAGTTACTTGAGTCATTCGTCGCTATCCAACGTTAATAAAGGGTGAGCACATTGCGGAACTATGTCCCTATACAAGCTCCAACGATAGAGAATCCGTCTCCGGACTCTTCTTACACCTATTACGAATATCTGCCAAGCCCGGCATTAAGTCTTTATGTGGCCTGTTATTGGACCTTGGATTATACAGCTTCGTCAATTCAGCAGCCGCTTCATCGCATTCTTCCTGACGGTTGCGTCGATATTATATTTAATTTGAAGGCACGGGCAGCCTCAACCTCCGGCTTCATTACCGGTCTGATGTCATCTTACGAAGCCATGAGACTTACACAGGATCAGTCACTGTTCGGTATTCGTTTTTTTGCGGAGTCCGTTCGCCCATTCATACGTTATCCCGCTTCCGATTTCCGTGAGGGTCCTGTATTCTTGGAGAGAGCATGGGGGCTGGATGTGAATCAGCTGAACGAGGAAATGGTCACAGCTCTGGATTCTGCCCACCGAATGGATGTGGTTGAAAGGTTTTTAATAGGCATCTTAGGACAGAATAACGTCTGTTCCGAGCCACTGCTGGAGCATGGCATGCAGTATTTGTACGCTGCTAAAGGAAGAATAACGGTTCGTGCCTTGGCTGAAAAACTTAATTATAGCGAGAGAACCATAAGAAGAGCATTTCAGAAGGAACTCGGCGTCAGTCCGAAGGAATTGTCGGAGATCATTCGTTTTCAAAATTTGCTGCAGGAGCTGCATCAGGCCAAGCCGAACCGGTTTGCTGATATCGCTGCCCAATACGGATACTATGATCAGCCTCATTTCATTAACAACTTCAGGCGTTTATATGGCATGTCACCCTTACAGGCTTTGAAGTGATCGATGATGGAATTCTTGATGTGTAGAAGCACGTTGTCCGTTTTTTACAATCATTCAATAGAGTCATCGACGAAAATAAGTATGAGGTAACGATGATGCATAGGAGGTAATGCCATAATGAAAGCACGTATATCCGTACTTACAATCGGCGTCGATGATCTGGAGCGGTCATTGAAGTTTTACCGCGATGGACTCGGACTCCCGACCGAAGGGATCATTGGGACGGAATTTGAGCATGGGGCTGTAGCATTCTTTGAATTGCAAGCGGGCGTGAAGCTGGCGATATGGAATCGCAAAGATCTGTCAGTTGAGGCGAATGTTCTTCTGTCCCCTCCAAGTTCCTCAGAGTTTACCATCGGTCACAACGTCGGCAGTAAGGAAGAAGTGGATGAGGTGATGGAGCAAGCCAGAAGGGCGGGTGCAACGGTAACCGTGCCAGCACAAGACACATTCTGGGGGGGCTACTCCGGCCATTTTCTCGATCCGGACGGACATTTGTGGGAGATTTGCTGGAATCCTGCTTGGGAGCTTGATATTTCGTAACGGATGTGATAAATTAAACAACGATTGTTTTGCAACTGAATAAAATATTTGAATGTATAACCTCATTAATATGGTCTGAGGGTCTCTACCAGGAACCGTAAAATCCTGATTACAGAAAATGTTTCTCATTTTTTGTAATCAGGATTTTTTTTGTTGATTATAGGCAATACGACATCGAAGAAGGGGGATTCTATTCCAGATGAATCTGAAAGTATTAATTCTAGCGATTTCGACGATATCCGTCGGGTTGGTTGAACTTATTGTTGGCGGAATATTGCCGCTCATCGCGGATGACTTGCATATCTCACTCGGCACGGCTGGGCAGCTGATTACCGTGTTCGCCCTAGTTTATGCGGTAGCAGGACCGGTTCTCCTTGCGCTTACGGCAAGGGTGGAGCGGAAACGGCTTTATATGATTTCCTTATTTGTTTTTTTTATTGGTAACTTGTTGGCTTATGTAAGCCCGAATTTTACGATGCTATTGGCTGCTAGAATATTAACTGCCATGAGCACTGCGCTGATTATCGTGTTATCGTTGACCATTACCGCCAAGGTGGTTGAACCTGAACATCGGGCGAAAGCATTAGGCGTTATTTATATGGGAATCAGCTCGTCATTGGTGCTTGGTGTGCCGCTCGGTATTTTGCTTAGTGAAGCTTTTGGATGGAGGGTACTGTTCCTCGGTATCGGCATTTTGTCGATTGGCTCCATGATCTTGATTTATATGTTTCTGGATCGGATCAAGCCTGAAAATGTCACGCCGTTATCCGTTCAGATCAAGGCGCTCGGCAAATCGAAAATCGCCGGAGCGCATCTCGCTACCTTATTCATGCTTGCAGGGCACTACACGATTTATGCATACTTCACGCCGTTTCTTGAATCCGAACTTGGGCTGAGTCCATACTGGATCAGCATCTGTTACTTCCTGTTCGGACTATCCGCAGTCGGCGGTGGGGCCTTTGGAGGCGCACTCGCCGACCGGCTGGGGTCGCATAAGAGCATTGTAATCATCATTACATCATTCATGTTGGTGCTGTTCCTATTGCCGTTCTCCACATTCTCAATCGGCGTATTTTTGGTCGTGATGATGATATGGGGTGCATTAAGCTGGAGTCTGGCCCCTCCGCTGCAGAATTACTTGATTCAAGTGGATCCGGGCTCGTCCGATATCCAGCAGAGTTTCAACAATTCCGCGCTGCAGATCGGAATTGCCCTGGGATCCGCTATCGGCGGCCTTGTGTTAGAGCAGGGAGGTACCGTATCCAGTACGTCTTGGGTAGGCGGAGGAATTGTCATGGTGTCGCTAATCTGCGCCGTTTATTCCTTAACGAGACCTGCGCTTGCATTGAAGACAATCAAATAGTCCATTATTGCTCATTATCAAAAGACAGCTGCGATGACGCGAGGCCACTGAAAAAGTCCTT